>CAMEKY010000025.1 GCA_945921565.1 uncultured Clostridium sp.
TGATTATTTACATTAAAAAAAAGCTATGATTTTTATTTTCAATTCATATCATAGCTCTTGTTATATAAAAAATTATTATAAAAACGATTAAAACGTTATTTCATCCTCTGTACTATCTAAAGCTTCTAATGGCCTAACAACACCTGTTACAGTTATTTCTAGCTCATCTTTTGGTGCTAAACTAATTCCAGATATTACAACCTCATCTAAAGTAAATGAAACCTCTCCATTTGTTGTTAAAACCTCATAATATCCATTTGGAAGTGGATCTATTTTGCTAACACAATCATCTCTTAGGGTGAAATCTTTAATATTTTTATCGCCAACATTCTTTAATTTAAAAATGTAAGTAATTAAATCACCTGGGAAATAATAATCATCTGGTTTATCTACTGTTTTTACAAGTGAAATTGTATCACTGGTAAAAACTGAAAAGGAAGCTTCTGTACTTTTTAGTACTTCTTTAGAATCGATACTTCTATGCATAGCTAGAATACTTCTAATTATGTTATTCACTTCATCATCTCCATAGAAGTATATGAAAATTAAGTATATTTTAACACTATAATTAACAAATCACTATGTACTTTTCTTCATTATTTCGATTAATTATGAAGCTTTACAACTGCATACATAAGGCTATTAAAGCTTGGCATAGCTTCAGTGATTCCATATTCTAATATCTCAAAGTGATTAGTATAATTTAAGTATGTATTTTTACAAAACATAATAGCCTCTTTAGATATATCGGTTGCTATTTGTTTTATCATAACGGCTCCTCCACAACTTAAATAATATCACACATCAATCTTCTCTTTTATTTCTTCAACCAACTTATACACTGTTGTTGCAGGAACCATTTCAGATGGTACCATATTACAATTTCTAGAATGCTCCTTAATTCTCTTATCAGCAATCTCAATTGCTTTATCCTCATTACCATTTTCAACCAATTTAACATATAACTTATCATCAGTTTTATGATATTCTTGTCCTACATTCTTTTTATATTCATTACTGAATGTATTGCAACAAGATACTGAATCCTGACAATTTGGCATTTTACCAAAATATGCGTTAAACCATGTTTCAATACATGGATTAGACCATGCTACCTTAACACCTGAATTTTCAGCATCTTCAATAATCTTATCGAATTTGTTGTTTTTATCTTTGTCGAAAACAATCCATGGTTCAGCATATTGTGGTAATTCAGCTAAAAATTCTTTAGCCTCTTTTATCATATTTCTATTTTTAGTCTCAACAACCTTAATGATAAGCTTATCTCCTACTACATCTTTTATAGAATCTCTTAAACCATTAAAATATACTCTTTCAGTTCCTTCAGTGTCAGTTACAATAAGATAATATCCTAATTCAGGTTTTTTTCTATTAGTCAATTCACTTCTTAGTTTTCTTTTTCCATTTCTACTTTCAAAACCCATTAACTATTCCTCCTTAAATAAATCAAAATACTTTAAGGTAGGAATAGCTCCATACTTTCCTAATAAATAATTTTTCTCGTAATTTTCATCTTTTCTTATCTTGGCACCATCTTCATCAACAAAATCAGCTAATGAATATAATTGAGATATACCATTATCTTGCTTTTCGGTAAACCAAATTTCATCTCTTCTCAATAAATTAGCATTTAATTGCCATGAATCGTGTGTAGTAAAAATTAATTGAGCATTATTAGGATTTAATTCTTTATTTACAAATGTTTGTGTAAATACTCGTACTAATAATGGATGTAGCTTAGCGTTTAATTCATCAACTACTAATACACCTCCAGATTGTAATATGTCATTTACCCATTGGTATAATGCAAACATTTTAAGTGTACCAGCTGATTCTTGTTGTAATGGAATTGATGCAAAATCATTTCCATCAACCATTTTGTGAACTGCATCTATTTTTAACTTCTCATCATCTTCAGTTTCACCTTTAATAACCTCAACCTTAAAATCTACTATTGAATTATCAAATGCAGATAAATAATCAACAACCTTTTTTCTAACATTTTCATCAGTCGCAAAATTTACAGGAACTACGTTAGATAAAAAGAAATTCTCGATTGGCTTACCAAAATCAGCAAATTCATTTTTAATAAACCAATCTCTTATAAACTTAAGCTTATCAACCTTTAATTTAGATCCTAAAGATACTAACAATGTTTCCTTTTCTAAGGCTATAGCTAAATTATCCTTTACCTTATTAGTAAAACCTGACAAATCTAATTCATCAGTTTTTCTATTTCTATAAAATACTTTAGTAGATTCCTTAGCCGTTTTAGCCTTTACATTTAGCCATTCTTCTATTACACCTTCTGAATCAATTGTAAATCCATAATTATATGTCTTTTCTTTTGTATCTGTTTCATCAGTAAAATAAACTTCAAAAAATGATTCGGCATCCTTCGAATTAGAATCAAAAATAAATGGTGTTGGTCTTACAAAACCATCTCTTTCCTTTTTAGGTGCATCACCACCATAATTTAAAGAAAAAATTACATACTCATGCATATATCTAAATGCTTCTATTACGTTTGACTTACCAGAAGCATTAGCACCAAAAATAGCAGCAATTGGTAATACTTGCTCACCACCAATACGAACAACATGCTTTTCATATTCACTTATTTTAGTAGCTGTCATATCCAAAGTTGTATCATCTCTAAATGATTTAAAATTCTTAAAATTAAATTGTAATAACATATGTATCACCATTACCCTTCAATTATATTATATTCCAAAAAATAAAAAAATCAACTTTCAAATGAGATTTTTTCTCATTTAACTTTATTTTTTTAATAGAATAGAGGAAAAAAATAATTCTTTGCCCCTCCAATTGCACCGTACGTACATGACTCGTATACGGCGCTAATGATTTCTTTCTTATGCTCATAAAAGTATGCATCTAATTGATTAATTGTCATTTTATCAATGCCACTTGATTTCCTCATATATTTTGTTTTCGGTTGCCAGACCAAATACATTATATAAGATTTTTTCATTTGCTCAACGCTACCGCTTTTCAGTTCTCACCTGCATATCAGGCAGTTTTATGTGAGGCATTCGCCTAACATAATAAAATCCTGCAAAGCTTTAAGCCTTACAGGATTGTAGTTATATTAAATTGGGCATATTGTAATTTCATAATTACTAGTGCCTTAAGATAGTCTTATTGTATCACATATTCCGCTTTTTTTCTATATTAGTAGACTTTTTCTTTGGGATTATTTTAGTGAAAATTAAAAATCCGATTCTACTGCATCTTCTACCACTTGCTCAGGAGTTTGAGATACAACACTTTCTATCTCATCCTCTTCACGAGCAACAAGCGCAATTGATGATACTGATTGATCATCTCTTAAACGAATTAATCTAACACCTTGAGCAGCACGACCTGTTTGAGAAATATCACTACAATGCATTCTGATTGTCATACCCTTGTTTGTTGTAGCGACTAAATCGAGAGTATCATTAACAGCTCTAAGTGCAGCTAAACGTCCATTTTTCTCTGTGATATTTAAAGTTTTAACTCCCATACCACCACGAGATTGTAAACGATATTCAGACGCGTCAGTACGTTTTCCGTATCCCTTCTCAGTTACTACAAGGATATCATTATTATCTTCAGTTACAACAGCCATACCAACACATTCCTCGCCCTCTGGTATTCTCATACCACGAACACCTGTTGCACTACGGCCAATTTCTCTTACTGATTCTTCGTTAAATCTTATTGCCTTACCATTTGAAGCACCAATAATAATTTCACGATGTCCATCAGTAACCTCTACCTGAAGTAATTGATCTCCTTCTGCTAGGTTTATAGCATTTATACCGTTCGTTCTAATGTTTTGGAACATTGAAACGCTTGTACGCTTTATTGTACCATTCTTTGTTACGAAGAAAATTGATTGTTCCTTATCAGCTAAATCTGAAATATTTGTAACTGCGGCTAGCTTCTCTCCTTCTTGGAAATTAATCATATTCACAAGAGGAATTCCTTTTGCAGTTTTTGATCCTTCTGGAATTTGATATCCCTTTAGCTTATAAACTCTACCTAAATTAGTAAAGAAAAGTAAGAAATCATGAGATGATGTTGATACAACGTGCTCAACAATATCATTTTCCTTTGTCTTGATTCCTGTTACACCAACTCCACCACGGCTTTGGCTCTTATATTCAGAAACCTTCATTCTCTTAGCATATCCACCACGAGTAATTGTAATAAGTACATCCTCACGTGGAATTAAGTCTTCATTTTCAATATTTAAATCTAAATGAAGCGCCATTTCTGACTTACGCTTATCTGAATATTTAGACTTAATTTCAAGAAGCTCTTCTTTAATTATTTCTTCTTTATTTTCTTTAGATTCAAGAATATGACGCAATCTCTTGACATCTTCCTCTAAGAAGTGATATTCGTCTTCAGTCTTTTGTCTAGATAAACCAGATAATCTTCTTAATTGCATATCAAGAATGGCTTGGGCTTGAATTTGTGATAAATTAAATCTTTGAATTAATAAATCCTTTTCCTCACCATTCATTGAATTTCTAATAATCTTAATAATTTCATCGATATGATCTGTAGCAATGATAAATCCTTCTAAGACATGCATACGCTTTAAGTCTTCATCAAGCTCGAAATTAGTACGTCTTGTAATAACATCTAATTGATGCGCAATATAAACCTCTAAAGCCTTCTTTAGCGATAATGTTTCAGGACGTCCATCGACAAGCGCAATATTATTAATACCAAAGCTTGATTGAAGCTGAGTGTATTTATATAAATTATTTAAAAGAACATGAGGGTTAACGTCATTTCTAACTTCAATAACAATTCTCATACCCTTCATACTTGATTCATCACGTAGGTCCATAATACCATCAACGATGTGTTCCTTTGCAACCTCGCCAATTCGCTCAAGTAACGTAGATTTTCTTAAACCATAAGGAATCTCAGTTACAATAATTTCTGAATGTCCTTTCTTTGTTTTAGGCTCAATTATCTCACATTTTGATCTTACAACGATTGTACCAGAACCTGTATTATACGCTTGACGAAGTCCATCAGCTCCCATAATAATACCCCCAGTAGGGAAATCTGGTCCTGGGATAAAGTGCATTAAATCTTCACTTGTTAACTCTGGATTTTCCATTAATGCAATAGTACCATCAATAACCTCTCCTAAATTATGAGGAGGAATATTTGTAGCCATACCTACGGCAATACCTGTCGCACCATTTACAAGTAAATTTGGAATTCTTGCTGGAAGTACAGCTGGTTCTTGTTCAGTTCCATCATAGTTTGGTTGAAAATCTACTGTATTCTTTCTTAAATCTCTTAGCATTTCTGCTGAAATTTTTGACATACGTGCCTCAGTATAACGCATTGCGGCTGCGCCATCACCATCGACAGAACCAAAATTTCCGTGTCCATCAACAAGTGGATATCTATAGCTAAAATCCTGAGCCATACGTACTAAAGCTTCATAAATAGATGAGTCACCATGAGGGTGATACTTACCCATTACGTCACCGACAATACGAGCTGACTTTTTATGTGCTGAGTTATAAGTGACCTTAAGCTCGTCCATTCCATATAAAATACGACGTTGAACTGGTTTTAAACCATCTCTTGCATCTGGTAAAGCACGATCAACAATAACACTCATCGCATAATTTAGGAATGATTGCTTAAGCTTTCCTGATAACATAACAGAATCGATGTTACCATGATTATATTCAGTATTTGAAGAAACTTCACCTACTTGAAGGTCTTCATCTTCATTTTCTAAAGCTTCTTCTTCAGAATTTAAAGAATCATTTTTTAATTCATCATCTTTTTCCATAAGCTACCTCCTCTTATGCATCTATTTGGGCATATTTAGCGTTATCCTTGATAAACTCTTTACGAGGCTCAACCTCATCACCCATTAGCATTGTAAAATATTTTTCTGCAGTTTCAGCATCATCCATTGTAACACGAGTTAAAGTACGACGCTCTGGATCCATTGTTGTTTCCCAAAGCTGAGAAGCATCCATTTCTCCAAGACCCTTGTATCTTTGAATAGATGATCTTTCACCCATCTCTTTAATAAAGTTATCCTTTTCTTCATCTGAATAAGCATATTCAACACGCTTACCATTTTGAATCTTATATAGAGGTGGTTTAGCAATATAAATATATCCTGCATCAATAAGTCCTGGCATAAAGCGGAAGAAATATGTTAGTAGCAAAATACAAATATGATCACCATCGACATCGGCATCGGTCATAATTACGATTTTATGATAACGTGCCTTTTCTAGATTAAATGTATCAATTATACTACCATTCTCATCACGAGCCTTAAAGCCTGTACCAATACATGACAACATTGTTTGAATTTCATTATTTTGAATTGCTCTTTCGTAAGTAGCCTTTTCAACATTTAAAACCTTACCACGTAGTGGTAGAATAGCTTGATACATTGAATTTCTACCTTGCTTAGCAGAACCACCGGCTGAATCTCCCTCGACAAGGTATAATTCGCACTTATCTGCTTCCTTACTACGACAATCCGCAAGCTTAGATGCTATACCTAAAGAATCGATTGGTGACTTTCTTCTTGTCATTACACGAGCCTTTTCAGCTGCGACTCTAGCCTTTCTTGCCATATCACATTTAGCTACAATAGCTTTACCTGCATCTGGATTTTCAAGTAAATACTCCGCAAGGGCTGCACCAAATAGTCGATTTACAATACCCCTTGCTTCACTATTTCCTAGCTTTGTCTTTGTTTGTCCTTCAAATTCAGGATTTGGATGCTTAACTGAAATAACTGCAGTTAATCCTTCCTTAAAGTCATCGTTCTTTAAATCCTCATCATCGGGTTTAAATATTTTTGCATCATGAGCATATTTATTAATTTCACGGCGCAATGCTAAATAGAAGCCTTCCTCATGCGTACCACCCTCGTGAGTGTGAATATTATTGGTAAATGACAATATATTTGATGAATATCCATCGTTATAATGGACAGCTACTTCAACTGAAATATTAGTCTTTTCATCAACACCATCAACGTAAATTACGCTTTTATCAATTCCATTAATAACTGGCTTTGACTCATCTAAGAAATTAGCATATTCAATGATACCACCTTCGTAACAATAAGAATACTCAATAGGCGTTTCTCCTCTTGAATCCTTAATAGTAATTCTTAAGCCCTTATTTAAGAATGCTAGCTGTTGAATACGACTTCTTAATATTTCAAAATCATAAACTGTTGTTTCTGTAAAAATTTGAGAATCTGCCTTAAATGTAACCTTAGAACCAGTATCAGAAATATCACAATCACCTAAAATCTCAAGATCATGTGCTACAATTCCTCGTTCAAATCTTTCCTCATAGATATGACCATTTCTTCTTACACGTACCTCAAGCCATTCAGACAATGCATTAACAACAGATGCACCTACACCGTGTAGTCCTCCTGATACCTTATAAGATTTACCATCAAATTTACCACCAGCGTGAAGTACTGTAAAAATAGTTTCTACAGCTGGACGCTTTGTTTTTGGATGAAGATCAACTGGCATACCACGACCATTGTCTGTAACAGAAATAATATCATCAGGTAAAACCTCTACCTCAATATGAGTACAAAATCCTGCTAAAGCTTCATCAATTGAATTATCGACAATTTCCCACACAAGGTGATGAAGTCCTCGAGCAGAAGTTGATCCGATATACATACCTGGCCTTTTTCTTACTGGCTCAAGACCTTCTAAGACCTGAATACTAGAGGCGCCATATTTCTCTTCTTCTTCTAAATTTGCCATTTTATTCACTCCTTTAAATTAATAATATATGCTTTATCTTGCAAATATGTTGGAATATTTGCTAAGGTTGTTGTTGTAATAAATGTTTGTCCTTCATCACTTAAAAACGCTACCAATGCTTTGCATCTAACGTCATCAAGTTCTGAAAAAACATCATCTAATAATAAAATAGGTTTTAGTCCTGTCATTTTTAATGTTAGATTACAAAGTGCAATTTTTAAAAGTAGTGCTATACTTCTTTGTTGACCTTGAGAT
Organism: uncultured Clostridium sp.; assembly: GCA_945921565.1. Lineage (GTDB taxonomy): Bacteria > Bacillota_I > Bacilli_A > Acholeplasmatales > Anaeroplasmataceae > CAG-307. Next base: position 8,094 of record CAMEKY010000025.1, read on the forward strand.
GCATATCTATACGCTTCCTTACCATTAAGAAAGAAAATATAATTATCACGATGTACACCATAATTAGTTATTTTAGTAAGCTTGTCCTGATTTAGATTATCAATGTATACTTGATTTAAATCATTTCCGCTAAGCGATGGTTTATACTTGATACTTACTAATTCATCATAACCAAGGCTGTATCTTAGCATTTTAAGTTTTTCATTTAAACAATCTATAAAATTATTACGAAAATCCATAATTTTTTCTTGTCTAATATTCATTTCCTTAGTAATAACATTTAGTAATACATCATCTATGCTACTTGATTTTAAAATATCATTTCTTTTTTTAAGAATTTTTTTAAATTCCTGAATTAAAATTAGATATTCCTTAGAGCGTAATGATAATTCTAAGTCAAAAAATGACCTTCTTAAGCCTTTATCTCCATTAATAAGATTAATATCCTGAGGAGAAAACATAATAGCTTGTAAATTACCAATGAAATCAGATAACTTTAAAATAGGATTATTATTAATCATCATTTTTCGTCCCTTTTGACTAATAACAACATCAATAGTTCGACTCGTATCCTCTAAATGAATTTTAGCATAATCTTCATTATGCTTTATTAAATCTTTAATCTCCTTCGTTTTATGTGATCCACCTGTTGAACATACATAAATTCCTTCTAAAATAGATGTTTTACCAACTGCATTCTTTCCACATAAAATTATCAGATTATAATTTGTATCTAATGTTAAATTAGAAAATCGTCTAAAGGATTTTAAAGCAATTTTTTTTATCATATGATTTCGTATTCCTTGCCACAAGCTTTAATACTCATACCTTTATAAAGCTTTCTACCTCTTCTAGCTTCAAGTACATCATCTACTAAAACAGTATTTTCTGCAAGAAACCATTTAGCCTCTCCGCCTGATGAAATAATGTTTGTCATCTTTAAAAACTGGCCTAAAGTGATATACTCAGTGTCAATCTTGATTTTTTCCATAAAACCACCACATTCCTTATCCATTATATCATAAAATGCATTAAAATGCTAGTATTTTAAAGTTTTAAGTTAAAATGATAAAAATCTATTATTTGAGAAAAAAAGCCTTAAAACGTAAATTTTAAAGCTTTTAATTATTATAAATTATTTATATTTTAGAAAATTGAATTATATTAATCCATTCTAACAGGTAGAATTAATTGACGAATATTTGGTTCTGCATCAGCTGAAATTACAAAAGGATTAATTGAACCAGAGAAGTTTAATGTAATCTCTTGACATGTAAAGCTTCTTAAAGCTTCTACTAAATAACGAGAAGAAAATCCTATTAATAATGTATCAGAACAGTTAATTCCTGTTGGAATAATTTCTTCCTTTGCATCTCCAACTTGAGTATTTTCTGTAGAAATTTCAATTGTATTATCCTGTTTAATCACTAATTTAATAATTGAATATGTGATTTCACGATCCTTTTCCTTATCGCGTGGAGATAAAAGACTAACACGTTCTACAGCATCAAGTAATTCTGCTTTATTGAATTTAGCAGTAATTGGGAATGATGGTGGAATTATTCTTGAAGTATCTGGATAATTACCATCTAAAAGACGTGTTTGGAATAATACATTTTTGAATCTAAATAATAAGCAATTATTATCAAGATACATTTCTAAGCAATCTTCAAATCCATCTAATGATTTAGAAAGCTCGTCTAAAGATTTACTTGGAATAGTAACATTAATATTATAATCTCCATTAATAGGTTGAATAACCTTAGATAAACGATATGAATCAGTAGCTATTGCAGTTAACATATTTTGCTTGATACCAATATTTACACCTGTTAAAATTGGTTTCTTTTCAAGTTGTGATGTAGCAAAGCAAGTTTGTCTAATTATATTTTTAATAATATTAGCCTCTAAAGTAATAGGATTTGTTAGAGCTACAAATTCGATTGTAGGATAATCTACATAATCCATTACATGAAGCTTATATTCAGCTCTATCAGCCTTTATTACTAAAACTTTATCTTCAATTAATGTTAAAGTGATAGACTTAGATGAAACCTTACGAATAATATCTATAAAGAATCTACCTGGAATAACAGCTTTACCTTGTTCTTTTATTTCTAGTGATTTATCAGAAATAATAACTTGAACAGATAAATCAATATTAGATGAAGTCATAAATAAATCATTACTAGTAGCCTCCATTCTAATTCCGGTTAAAATAGGCATTGGACTCTTTTGAGGTAATCCTCTTGAAATAGTATTTAAATTTTCTAGTAATACATCACGATCAATTGTTAAATTCATATTAGTGCTCCTTATATAATTTATGTTTTGTATGTAATAAATAGTTATAATAATATTGATTGTTGAATTGTGGATAACTCAAAAAACGGCTTAACCACTATATTTTTATTATATCACAATTTGTGGATAAATGGTAGATTTATTTGTGGATTTTTTGTACTTATCCAATTTTTTTCATTATATAATCGATTGCCATTTTAGTTTTTTCATCTCGTTCAGCATTATGACTGATTTTAGCTACTCCTGCCATAACGGTTGAATGGTCACGATTACCAACGATAGAACCTATTTTATCATAAACTAAGCCATACTTTGTTTTTAAAATATACATACATATATGTCTTGCGTTTGTATATAATGCTTGTCTTTTTGGTCCAATCAAATCTTCAACTGTAATATGATAAAAATCAGCTACAATCGATTTTAAATTTTCATATTGGTCTAAATTACCTGAATTTTTACGATTTTGAATTAAAGGTTCAATTGCCATTTTAGCAAAATCTAATGTAATGTCACTTTCGTTAACTATTGCCATATTAATAATTCTGTTTAATGCAGCCTCAAGTTCTCTAATGTTATTTGAAAAATTAGAGGCTATAAAGCTTAAAACCTTATCATCTACAACCTTATCATGTGTATCTGATAGCTTTCTTTTTAAAATTTTAACTCTATGCTCTAAATCAGGGACCTTTATATCTACTGCAAGTCCCCAATTAAATCTACTAGTTAAACGATCCATGATATCCTTAAGCTGATCAGCTGGCTTATCACTTGTTATAACTATTAATTTATTATTATCGTGCATTTTATTAAATAAATTAAAGAATTCCATTTGTGATCTTTTAGCTCCCTGAAGTGATTGAATATCATCAACAAGTAGTGCATCTAAATCGTCATATTTTTTGTGAAATTCTTCAAAAGGTGAATAATTTATTTCCTCATTATCACTTTTATGACGTTTTGCATAATGGGCAGCCTTTGAATAATCATCAACAAATGTAGATGCTTGAATATATAATACCTTCTTAGTTGGATCATTATCCAAAATAGCATTACCAATAGCTTGCATCAAGTGAGTTTTACCAAGTCCTACTCCACCAAAAATATATAATGGGTTAGCAATGTATACACCTTGGTCTGGATTTGATACTTGAGTTGCAATTCTAAATGCAAATTTATTAGATTCTCCAACAACAAATGAATCAAATTGATAGGAAGCATTCAAATTTGATTTAAAAACTTCAGAAGTTGGAGCTTGAGAAACTTCCTTAACCTGCTGTTCTGTAACCTGATCTGCTGTAACAAATTTAAATCTAAGCTTTTCAGAAGTTAGCGAGGATAAAATATTTTGAAGTTGATTTGAATAGAATTTTTCTATTTTTGTTTTGATAAGTGGAGAGTTACATAATAAATAAATTGTTCCGTTTGTAACCTTTAAGATATTGGTAATATCCCTAAAATTTTGGTTATATACTTCTTCATCATAGGTATCTTTAATTTTTTCTTTGGTTTGGTTCCAAATTAACAAATATTTATCCATAAATTAACAACTTCTTTCTTAGGTAATTAAATAATACCACTTTATGCACGTTTTACAACAAGAAGTTTTCCACAAAAATTGTGGATAACTTTGTTAATTTTTAATATGAAAAAATCACTATAAACAAATATTTGTGGAGAATTTTTCTAAAAATATGGCTTAAATAAAATATTATTTGAGTTTTCCACAAATCCACAATTTCATTAAGTGTTGAATAAAAGTTTTCCACAATTTGCTTAAAAAAATAGTGTAAAAATATGTTGATATTTTAGTTTTTTCTCCAAATTAGTATTTTGGTAACTAATATTATTATAGTCAATGAATATGTTTATAAAAATTTCTAATTTTAATTTTCTTTATTCATTATTAATATATATATAATATAAGCCAGCTTGCAAGAACAATAGAAAACACAAAATAAAAGATTTGTGTTGACAAAGATAAATGTTTTTTGTATAATGTCTATCGCATGGTTTCGTAAGAAAGGCAGGCTGTTAAGTATGAAAAGAACATATCAACCAAATAAGCACAAGAGAAAAGTAACTCATGGTTTCCGTGCTAGAATGTCAAGCGTTGGTGGACGTTTAGTTATTAAGCGTCGTCGTCAAAAAGGTCGTAAACGCTTAACAAAGTAATTTAATATAAAATGATAAATACTAGAACTACCCGAATCATTAATAAATATTTTATTGGTAGTTCTTTTATTTTTTAAGGAGATATTCATGAATAAACAATATCGCGTTAAAAGAAATGAAGACATAGAAGCTATTTTAAAGAATAAAGATTCATATTCTAATAAATATTTTGTTGTATATAAAAAATCAAATTGCGAAGCCACAAATTTTAGATATGCGATTAGTGTTGGAAAAAAAATAGGTATAGCTGTAAAACGAAATTTAATCAAGCGTAGAGTTAGAGCTGCAATTGATCAAATACTCATTCCAACCTGTAAAATGGATGTTTTCGTTGTTGTTAAAAGTAGTGTATGGGATTTAACATATGCTATGATGGTTAAGCAACTTGTTTATTTGTTTAACAAACTTAATATTGAAAATAAAGGAGCAAAATTGTGAAAAGTTTTTTTACAAGAAATATTAACAAGATTGCAACTATAGCAATTTTGTTTGTTGTTATCGGCGCTCTTACTAGCTGTAGACAAGGCTCATGGCCTACTACTCCTTATACAAGCTGGAAGGCTGAATGGAACTTCAGTGGATTTTGGCAAGGATTTTGGGGTTGGCCAGTTGCACTTCTTTCATATCCAATTGCTTGGATAATGGGAACAATTGGTGGTGCATTAGGTGATTCTTATGTATGGGGTATTATTTTTACAACAATCATTGTAAGAACAATTGCATGGCCTATTTACGCTAAGCAAAATAGTACTTCTTTAAAAATGAGTCTTATTCAACCAGAGATGGAAAAAATCCAAAGAAAATATGCAAATCGTAAGGATCCTGAATCTCAACAGCGTATGTCTCAAGAGACAATGGCACTTTATAAGAAATATAAGATGAATCCTTTTGGATGTATCTTTACTATGTTCATGCAATTCCCAATTTTTATGGCAATGTATGAATGTGTTAGACGTATTCAGCTTACACGATTTGTTGATGGTGTAGTTGAAGCTCCAGGAAGATTTACTCTTTCTAATACAAAGTTATTTAATTTCTTTGATATTAATACAGCTGTAATGGGTTCAAATGATGGTATTTTAAAAGCAACTGCTTGGCAAGATATCTTCTTTGGAATTTTAATTGCCGTGTTATTCGCAGCTGTAACATTATTAAGCCAAAAGCTAGCAAGTCGTCCTCCTAAGTATCAGAAAAAACGTAATACTGTAAAAACACAACAGCAAGAACAACAAGCTAAGACTATGAAGTTTATGAACTATTTCATGGTTGTAATGTTCTTCTTTATGTCATTAAGTTCTACAGCATTATCATTATACTGGTTAATTGGTGGAATTTATCAATTATTCCAATCACAAGTTGGACGTATGCTTAATGAAAGAGCATATAAAAAAGCAAAAGAGCGCAGCAATATAATTTAATTAAGTGGTGGTAAAATGCAGAAAAAATTAGAAATTCAAGCATCATCATTAGAGGAAGCTACAAGTGTAGCTGTATCAAAGTTACATGTATCAGAAGATAAGCTTTTCTTAAATGAAATTGGTGAAAATCAATATGAAGCTTTACTAGATGTTAGTTTAGCTTTAGAAGGAAGAAAGTTTTTAGATGGTATTTTAAAAGGAATCGGTGTTACTGATTATAATATTGAGGTTAGAACCGTTGGTGCCGAAGAGGAAATTCACTATGTAATAGATTCAAATGAAAATCCTTTATTAATTGGTACTAAAGGTCATACATTAGAATCAATTCAGCTTTTATTAAAGACTTTAATTAGTACATATACAAAGGAGCATATCGTAATAACATTAGACATTGGTTCATATCGCGCTAATAGAATTCATCAATTAGAAATTTTAGCTACAAAGACTGCTAAGTCTGTTGCTAAAACTAAGATTGAGGTTAAGCTAGATCCAATGAATTCTTTTGAACGTCGTGTTATTCATGAAAAGTTAGCTGACTGGCGTGATGTATATACAGAGTCTGAAGGCGAAGGCGAAGAAAGAGCCATCGTAATTAAACCAAAAAAACAAAATAATATCTAAGAGGTTTCACGTGAAACCTCTTTATATTTTATTTATGATGAATTTGTGATACAATACTACTGATTGGAGGTAAAATGATGAAAAAAAGATTTAAATTTTTACATAAAATTATCCTAACAATGATATTATCAACTGTTGCATATTTCATTATTTTTGCTCTTATCGAAAATATTAGTACCCCTGCAATGATTAAAAGTTTTAAAAAAGAATGCACAGAGTATGTTGATGATTTATCTGATGATAAACAAAAGTTTTATACAGTTTCACGTGGAACTAATCGTCCAGCATTTACTGTAGATTCATATGGTATAGTGAATCCTGGTGCTCCACTTGATGTAATTGTTAAGCTAGAATCAACATATGATATTCCGTTTGTAACGCAGTTTATTAATTTTTTTATTGGTGGTCACGCCGCATTGTGCTGCGACACTTATAATAAAAATGGTGTTATTTTAAATAACAAAATGCTAATAGAGGCTACATATAATTCTGCCCATGATGATGTATTTGTATGTTCAAAATCATACTGGGAACAAATATCATTCACAGAAAGATATATTATACTAAGAGTTAAGGATTTAACTGATTCAGATAGAGAAAAGGTTTTGGATAAGGCTGTATCAATGATTGGTGATAAATATAATTTAAGCTTTATTTTTAATACTCACAAATATCATTATTGCTCAGATTTAATTACTAAAGCATTTAGGGTTGTAAATAAAAATACAAACTACGATGGGTTCGCAACGACGATTTATGACTTAGTAATGTCAGGCGATGTTGAAATTGTAGGATATAAAGAATATAATAAAGACACAAAGGTTTCATCATACTACGGTGTTGATTTAATTTAAAAAATAGATATGGCACATTAGGATAGATGCGAATGCTGTCCATAATAAATAAGGTGTAATGATTAAGGCATTATACCTATTTTTTTTGAATAATATTAGGAATATTAACAATCCAGATGAAAAGGATAAAAAGGTATCACAAAAGCTTAAAAATAAATTATTTTTTATAAAAAAGAAATAATTAAAAAAGAAGCTTATGATGTAATTAATAAAGAATGCTACTGCTAATTGTCTAGGTAAGTTTTTATTAATTAAATTGATGCTTAAGAATAATGCAAAAATAATATAAAGAATAGACCAAGCTAGCATAAAAATATAAGGTCTTGGAGCGTATACAGGCTTAAGGATACTATTGTAGTATTCTTTACTTGATTTAAATAAAATTGATGGTAAAAAATATAATCCCAATATTAATAAAAAAAGAAATGACTTTTGAATAATTTTTTTGATATGAAACACCTCTATCTAAATTATATGTTAAATATAAATAATTATGCAGATATATCTTTAATTTAAAAGTAAAAAATAAATTTATTTTACTATAATCACATTATAAATATAAAATAAATTAGACTATAAACCGAGCCTGACTAAATATAAAAGTTCATGAAAATAAAACTCTATTTATCAAAATGAACGACTTATGTTTGCTAAGCTCTGTATTGACATTTAAACTTTTTTTGGCTAAAATAAAGTTATACTTTACTTTTGACAAAAAATGAGGTGTTATCATGTATTCCATAAAAAGAAATATTGAGAATATTTTAAAACAAAGAGCGTCAACTAATAAAGCAATATTATTAACAGGTCCTAGACAAGTAGGGAAATCAACGTTAATTAATCATTTATTTAAAGGTGTTAATAAAGTTACATTTGATGATGATTTATTATTAGCCCAAGCTGCTGATGATCCTCAGATGTTTTTATATAATAATCCATGTCCTTTAATAATAGATGAGGTTCAAAAATGTCCTACAATATTTAATAGATTAAAGATAGTATTAGATAATACAGAAGAAATGTCGAACTTCTATTTAACAGGCTCACAAAAATTACAATTAATGGAAGGAATAAGTGAATCATTAGCTGGTAGAGTTTCTATTGTTGAACTTGATGGATTATCAATGAGAGAAATGTATAATATTTCATTTAATAAGCATTTTGTTCCAACAAAAGAATATATAGATGAAAGAGAGAAATGCTTAATAGATTATAAAGACATTTGGGCCAAAATTCATAGAGGATTTTATCCTGAACTTTATAGTAATAAGAAAAAAGAGTGGGTAGATTTTTACCAATCATATGTTAAAACATATCTTGAAAGAGACGTAAATAAAATAATAAAAGCAAAAAATCATTTAACATTTGTGAAGTTTATGACTAGCGTTGCTGCAAGAACTGGACAAGTTTTAAATTACAAGACTATTTCAGCAGAGGTTGGTGTATCTGAGGTTACAGTTAAAGAATGGATATCTATTCTTGAAAAAAGCGGACTTGTTTATATTTTAAAACCATATACGCCTAGTGTATTATCTAGAGCAATAAAAAGTCCCAAATTATACTTTAGAGATACAGGACTAGCATGCTATTTAACAAGATGGCTAACACCTGAAACACTTAAAAATGGCGCAATGGCAGGTGCTATGTTTGAGACATTTGTAATCAATGAAATATTAAAATCATATTCAAATGAAGGATTAGAATATGATTTCAATGTTTTTTATTATAATGGTAAAGATAAAATAAAAAAGAATGTGGATGGTAAAGAAGTGGTAATTGATGGTGAGATAGATTTGATTATCTCAGAAAATGGTATATTATACCCAATAGAAATAAAGATGACTGCAAATCCTAAAGCAGATATGACGTCGGAATTTGATGTATTAGATAAAGTGAAAGAATCAAAAAGAGGAATGGGAGTTATCATATGTATGTATGATAAAAAAATATATCTTAGAGAAAATTTAGTAGTATTACCTATTAATTATTTGTAAATGAGCTCTATGGTAAATCATTAACTAATGAAATGAAGTCTAGAGTAGATTAAAAATTATATGCTAATATAAAATGATGTGATTGGATATATTAAAATAATGATATTAAATTGTAAACAATATTTTAATAGAGTAGAAAAAATAATACAATTAGTTTAACTCTTATGAAATCATCATAGGAGTTTTTCTATCGCTCACCCACAAGGTAATCCGTTGAATTGGGAGCTATAGGAAAAAATCAAAATACTTTATGTATAACCAATGCTTTTTACATTTTATACTTCGCGTATTATTTGCAAAATATTAAAAAAACACCTTGCGTATTATTATGTGTAAGTTTATAATTAAAGTGTGGATGGTGAGTTTTAATGAAATTAAAAAGGAAAATATATGAAAAACTATTGGAGTGGAAAGAGAAATATAGTAATAATTATGCTTTATTAATAGAAGGTGCAAGACGTATTGGCAAAT
>CAMEKY010000026.1 GCA_945921565.1 uncultured Clostridium sp.
TTTCTTCAAAATAGTGTATACCAGAAAATTGATTTAGCTCTCCTAAATAAATGTTTTCAGCAACACTGATTTGACTTATTGTACCAGATTCCTGAACAATAATACCAATTCCACCATTAAGAGCGTCAATCATTGAGGTTGGTTCCCATGGTTTCCCATGATATTCCATTGTACCAGAAGTTTTTTGATAAATTCCCGTCATGATTGCAGACATTGTTGACTTACCTGATCCATTCTCACCAATGAATCCACGAATCTCACCTGGATAGATCTCAATATCAACATCGTTTAAAGCAATTGTTGGGCCAAATTGCTTTACAATATGTGAAGCTTTAAAAATAGGTTCCTTCATATTCATTTTGTATGAACTAGCTGTTCATACTCCTCCTTTCTTATCATTAATGTGATATTTACTTATCTTTCTATTTATATTATATTTCTATTTTGTCTCAATGAAAACGCTTTATTTTTTATTTTTTGACTCAATTTTTAATAAAATTGTATTTTCAAACGTTTTCATAAGTTGTAAAAATCTTAAAAATCTGCTATTTTATTGCAAAATACAATTAATTAATATATAATATTGATATGCGTTATATAAAATATGAACCATTTAAATTTGAAGATAACTTACCACTGAGAATGTATATTTACAAATTAGGCGATATAAAACCTCATTGGATTCAAGACCTTGAGCTTTTTTACGTTTTGGAGGGATATTTAGAAATAACGATTAATGATCGCCTATTTATACTTAACAGTGACGATGTATTTTTGTGTAATCCTTTTGATATTCGGGAGCTTCACTCCCAGGATGCAGTTGTATTAAGTGCACAAATTGATTTAGAAAAACTAGGACTTAGTGATGAGGAAAGGGAAGGATTATTATTTGATTGTAATTCTTCTTTAGAAAAAGATAAGAGCCCATATCAAAAAATAAAATCATTAATTTCTTCAATTATTAATTACAATTTAAAATACCAAGATAATAGTCGGTACGGAAATTTATCAATTATTTATTCATTATTTGCAGAATTTATGAACAAATATCGGATTATTACTAACTCAAAAAAGGTACCAGTTAAAAAACAACTATTAAAACTAAGGGAAATTGTTAAATATTTAAATGACAATTATGATAAATGTATTACGTTGAAAGATTTATCCGATAGGTTTCAAATGACTGTACCATATATTTCATCATATTTTGACAAGAACTTTGGTAAAAACTTTCAAGATTATTATGACGAACTTAGAATTTCAAAATCGATTTCTACCTTAGTTGAAGATAATATGACATTAAATGATATTGCGATGAGATTCGGTTTTTCAGACCAAAGGGGATATGTTAGAGCCTTCAAAAAAATTCATAATATAACTCCAACAGAGTACAAAAAGAAAACAAGTAATAACGATAAAAATGTTGCACCACTTATCTCAATGCAATTTGATACAAATAAATATTTTGATAAGCTTTTAAAGAATAATGATCAAAAGTATGATTTACCATATAAAAAACATAAAAACTCTGTTATTCAGAGTTTTGTGGCTGATTATAATGTATCATCACCTTTAAAAAAGACATTCTTGAATTTCTTCACAGTTGCAAGAGCAGTTGATTTTTTATCCGATCCTATTAAAAATATGATTGAAAAATTAATAAACAATATACCATTTAAATATGTTAAATTCAACGGCATATTTGATGATACAATGCATGTTGTAAAAAAGAATGGAAATTCTTATAGTTTCTCTTTTTTATATATTGATATGGTCCTTGACTATATTCTTAGTATAAACATTAAACCATTAATCCAAATAAGTTATATGCCATCTGCAATGGCAGAAAATCCAGATAATCGATTTGATAACGGAATGATAATTTCTTTACCTAAAAATGATGATGATTACATATTCCTTGTAGATAAATTCATTAATCATATATATGAACGATATGGTTCACAAATTGAAAATTGGCTATTTACTTTTTGGAATGTACCGGATACTTCCCGCTTTGCGTATGGATTACCAGATGAAAAAAGATTTTTTAGGCTTTATGAGAGAATATATAAAACAATTAAAAAAATAAATCCAAAGCTTCAAGTTGGTTCTCCCTCTTTAATTCCAGTTTGTAAAGAAACCATAAGTTTTGATAAAAGGTTCCTAAATTATGCTTGGGAGAATGACTGTTATCCTAATTTTTTAATAGTACATTATAGTTCGAACAATTTTAGTAACTTCTTTAATCAAATTAACAAAGAACAATTCCCATCTGATCCCGATACATTCAATGATTTTGTATCATTTGTTAAATCGCCTGATTTTTATCATGGGAAAACTGTTTATTTAACTGAATTTAACTTTACAACGTCTCACCGGAATTTGCTATCCGATACAGTTTTCAGTTCGGCATATATTACAAAGAATATCGTTGAGAATATTGATAAGCTTGATTCATTTGGACATTGGTATTTAACTGACATGATTGATGAAACCCAAATACCTGAGGATATGCTACATGGTGGCTTAGGATTCTTTACTTGCAACGGTTTAAAAAAACCAAGCTATTATGCATATAAATTTCTCTCTTGCCTAGGAAATGAAATAATTTTAAAAGATAAAGGAATCATTATTACCAAAGATGAATCAAATAAAATAATTATATTGCTTTATAACTATGAACATTTTTCAAATCTCTATGCATGTAGTGAATATTTTGAATTGTCATATCATAATAGATATATTCCTTTTGCAGGAAACAAAAATATCGTTTTTAATATATGTATAAACAATATTCAAGGAAAAACATATGAATTCGAGCAAACCTATGTAAATAGATATAGTGATTCTATTTTTGATACAGCTGAGGAGATTGGTGTCCGTAGCAATCCCTCCACTTCTATAACAAAGGCTTTAGATGCTCAATCATCACCAAAAATTTCCATATCTCATGGCAATGTAATAAATAATCAAATTCAAATACAAACAACAGTTGAATCATTAGAAATACGACTTATTACAATAAAGATTAAATAATAATCAAAAAAACCTTCTTTATTTTATTAAAATGAATTACTATCCATTAAAATAAAGGAGGTTTTCTTATTTAATACTTATTTAGCACTACTTCTATTTTTCCTATCGACATATCTAGTTAAAAGATATGATGCGGCAGTTGAAACAACAAACAAAACAATAGATAAAATTACTGTTAATGTTATATTATCAATTTGCTTATAATCAAATGAAATAAATAAAGCTATAATTGAGCCAATAAAGAATCCCATAATTGCCCAATATGTAGTTCTTCTAAATTTAGAAATTAAAAATTTCATTAGCTTAGCAATTGTAAAGAAACCAATAACCATACCCAAAGCAAAAACTCCAAGTACTAAAATGGCATGTAGTGGTTCATTTTTAAGCTCTGAAACCATGTTTAATATTGGTTGATAATAACCAAGTATAACTAAAAGTAAAGAACCACTTATTCCTGGGACTACCAAAGCACATGATCCTAAAGCACCCACAAGCAATAATAATACCCATTGATACCACTGCATATTACTTGCAAGATTAACATCCTTTAATCCATTAATAAAGCATAAACCAACTACCACTAAAAAAGGAATGATAATACTTATTATATCAATCTTTTTAAAGCCATTTTTCTTTGTATCCATATATAATTTAGGAAAAGAGCCAATCATTAATCCAGCAAAAACACAGGTTATTTCAAATGGAATATACTTTAGCGCAAGCTTTAAAGGATAATACATAGCCGCAAAAGCAAGTATCATTCCAATTAAAATAGGTAACAAGAATAAAATACTTTTTTTAAATTCTTTTCTTAAATTCCCAATAGCATTAATTAAATCCTCATAGATATTTAGTGATACAGCAATAGTACCACCACTTACACCAGGAATTATCATAGAAACTCCTATAGCTGCACCCTTAAGACAATTTATTATATTATTTTTAATCATAATATTTCCTCCAATTAAGCCACAAATCCCTATTTATATAAATATAAATATTTTTTTAATTATTTACCTATATTCTACCAAAAAATATAAATAAATTGAAACATTTTTTATCAAATATTAATTATGATAATCTTTTTAAATTAATCACTTTCGCATTATCTAATATACTTCCATAATGATTAATTGAAATAACAATCTTATCTTTAGTATTTTCGTTAATTAAATTAATAATCTTTTTAGCTGTAATAGGGTCAATTTTAGCATTCATCTCATCTAAGAAAATTATTTTAGAATCCCTTGCAATTACTCTTGCAATATTAAATAATGCTAATTCTCCTGAGGAGTAATTACTACTAATTAATTTTTCATCTAGATTTGTTATATAGTTAAGTCCAACCTTGTCTAAAGCTTCTCTAACTTGCTCATAGGAAATACTAGAATCCTTAAGCCTAATCTCATCTATTATACTTCCATCACTAAAGAAGGGATCTTGATACACTATTGAGAATAGTTTACTTCTTTCCTCATCTGATAAATCATACGAAGGACAATCCCCAATTAAAACCTCACCAGAAGTTGGCTTAATTATTCCCATCGCAAGCTTCATTAGCGTTGATTTACCAACTCCTGATGGACCTTGAAATACAATTTTATCATTATAATTGATATCTAGATCAAAATTATTAATAACTAATTTATCTGAATAACCGAAAGATACATTTTTAAATTTAATAAAATAATCACCTTTTGTATATAAATTCAATCTATCATCTGTTTTAATTTTAAAAAATTGATTAATCCTCTTTACAGACGCAAGGCTCTTTTGAATCGTCTGAATCTCCATACCTAAAGCCTCAATTGGGGTAAATAAATCTGTGATTAATGATATGGAAGATATAATCATACCAACACTCATTCCAAATATATTATAATTATATCCACTTACAAGTAATATCCCAACAACCACAATATTTCTTACAATTTGCATAATTGGGGAAAAAATAGCATCATAAAAATTACTAGCTTGAGCAGTTTTATAATGACCTTGTAAAATTGTAGAATATTTATCCTTAGCATAGCTTTCAGCTTTATTCACTTTGATTTGTTCAATATTCTCAACATTTTCAAGTAATACCTTATTTACATTACCCTCAAGCGATTTTGTTTTTAGTTGAGCCTTCATCATTCTTTTCCTTACAAATGATGTAAATAAGATTAGCAATGGTAATATTGCAAGAACAATTGTTCCAAATAACCAACTATATATTATTATAGTTACTATTATTCCAATCATTTTAAATAAATCTGTACATATATTAACAATACCAGATGTAAATAATTCATTTATCGAATTAACATCATTATTAAAATATGCCTCAAGTGTACCAGAATCAGTATTAACAAGTGAATTATAATCCATTTTATGAACATGCTTCATCATATTACATCTTAAATCAGCCGTTATATCTTGACTTGTTGAAAGCATTATAATGTCTTTAATGAATGTGATGATTCCAATTAATAAATATACTAAAGAATATATTATAGAGAATGTAATTAAAACCTTAACTTTAGAATTGATTATTGCATCATCTACAATGATTCTTAATACTTGAGCTGGAGCAAGTGAAATAAATGTTACTAACATAATCATAAATACTATTAAAAAAGCCTTTAGCTTATGTTTCTTAAAATATAATAATATTGTTTTTCCTACACTCATTTTAGGCCTCCATTAATTCCTTAAATGAATTGACATTCATTAGATTATTATATGTATCAAAAAGCGCTTCATTATTATTGATATATACTATTTTATTTGTTTCTTTTAATACATTTTTATTGTTAGAAACTAAAACTACTATACTATTCTTATAATCCTTAAGCTCATTAATCATTTTATCTGCAAGATCCTTATTAACACTTTGAAATGGATCATCAAGTAATATTAAACTACAATTAGGATAAAGTGCTCGAGCCATTTGAAGACGCTTCTGTTGTCCACCACTAATATTAGCATTTGTATGGAACAGCATTGCTTCAAGTCCACCTATTTCATCTAAATCATCACTGAGAGCTGACACTTCAAGCGCTTTATCTAAATTACCAGTTCTTGATAGAACAATATTATTTTTTACTGTATCTGAAAAAAGAGCTACATCTGATGAACAATATGCAATAGCTTGCATTGGATTATTTTGAAAATCCTTTACTTCAAATCCTCCAAGTGTAGCACTTCCATTATAGTTATATAAGCCTGATAGAGCTCTTAGTAAGGTAGTTTTTCCACATCTTACCTTTCCACATACACCAATAATTTCACCACTACATGCGCTAAATGAAATATTTTGAAGCTTAAACCCATCACCATATTGATAAGAAAGATCATTAACCTCTAGTAAATTATTTTCTAATTCAAAATTCTTAGTATCGCTGTTTATTCCGAATAAATATTCTTTACAGCGAACCCAAGATACCTTAAATGCTTGATAAGCATTAAATAGTTTCCCAACCTTACCAGCCTTCCTTGAAACTAACATATAGGTTGTAATAAATGCAGATAATGCCCCAATTGTATATACTCCAGCATTATCATTAATTATGTTCATTCCACCAAAATAAGTTATTACCCCAAGACCACATAAGCCAATACATAAATATAGTGGCTCTAAACTACTTTGAAACAATAATGCAATCATATTTTTCTTCTTTAATACATTAACAGACTTTTCATAATCATCATAATAATTATCACTACAGCCAAATCCTCGGTAATATAATTCATTATTTAATCTTTTTAATGTAATATCCTTATTTTTAGAGAGATATTCCTTGTATTCCTTATTGCGTTTATATACTATTTTTTTCATATAATGCGAAGCAAGAATTGATATTATAATAAAGGGTAATGACATAAGTGATAGCTTCCAATTGCTTATAAACATCATTGTAATATAGCCAATTAATAAAACAAATGTGTCGAAGCATTCAGTTGTCATCTTTCTTATTCCTTCAGTTGTATCGTAGATATCAGATAAATTACGATTTAAAATATCACCTGTATCATTTACTGCAAAATAATTTAAATCTTTAGAAAATAAGGTTTCAAGACTAACTTGCCTCATCTTAAGCGTCATTTTATTACCAAACACCCTTACCAAATAGCGCTTAAAAAAACGATTTACTTGAACAAAAATAACAAGTGAAAAAAAGATAATACAATATTTTAATACAACATTAAAATCCATAATATTTAGTGAGTCAATTGTTTTACCCTCTAAAACGGGAATAAAGCACATCAAGCCATCGAATAATAGAGCAGTAATACACATAGGAATAACGATATGTAAATTTTCAAAAAAGTAGGTTCTTATTTTCGCGTAATTTTTATTTTTCATCGATAATACCCTCAAACTTCACCTTACGATATCTTTTAGATTCTAAATATATTTTATTAATTAATTCATCAAGCTTTTCAAGTTCTTCACTTGTTAAAGCCTTAAATATTGCATTATAAAATTGAATTTCTTCATTTTTTTCTGTTTCCTTAATTAAGTAAGCCTTTTGACATGGTTTGATTAGCTTTTTCCTACAGTCATTTATATCAGGTAAAACTGATATATATTCTTCTTTAACTAAACGATGAACCATTCTTGTAACTAAAGCCTTATCAACGTTAAGATATAAAGCAATATCCTTAGCATATAAGCCATCTGGATGCTTAGTAGTGTATCTAACAAACTCAAATTCATTATTATTAAGATCACTTTTATTTTCTTTATTTTTATAAAGCATCATATTTCTTACAATTTTTGTAATATTTCTTCCATCCATAACTTTTTCTCCTATTAGTTGACATATCAACTATATTTTATTCTTTTTTGGTTGACGTGTCAACTATGTTTTAAATAAAATTAAAAGTGCATTTAAAAATATGCACTCATTTGATAAATTTATTGTATTTTAGTAGTATGCATTAAAGATAAATTATCATAATATAATTTTTTATTTTCATACATTTTTGTATCAGCTATTTTTTCAAGCTTTTCAATTGATAAATCAGGATAATCCTCAATACTAGCATAGCCAACTGATACAGTCATTTTATAAGGATAATTACCAATATGTTTTTCAAGTAATTGATTCAATTCAATTATTTTTTTACATATCTCAATTTTAGATTTAGCGGCAATCACAACAAATTCATCTCCACCAGTACGGTAACATCTTCCAATATTTGTAAATACTTCAGAAATAATTGAAGCCGTATCTCTAATAAATTCGTCTCCTGCCTGATGACCATATGTATCATTAATTTGCTTAAGTCCGTTAGCATCGATCATTACAATACATAATTCATTATATGTTTTCTTTTTGATATTAATCAAATCATTATCATATGCCCGACGATTATATAGTTTTGTCAGTCCATCTGTATATGAATATTGAATTAAGCTTTCTTCTCTTCTCTTTTCTTCATCAATGACACGAATAACAAATAGCACCTTATTTAATACATTATTTTCATCTTTGACAGCAATAAAATTAGCTCTTATCCAACCTACATTATTACTAAATAATTCTTCTGTAATAATTGATTTAGTTCCCATTCTTTGTTTTAAGGTTTGGAGATTAACAAAGTTTAATGCTTTATCAATATATGATGGAACTATTAAATTATCCATTGCAATTTTTAATTGTAAATTGGCATATGAATTCTTATTAATATAATCTCTTATATCTTGATTCCCACGAATTTCTGATATTGTATCAGTGTTTAAATCAATTAAATGCATAGAATAATAAACATTAGCTAATGATTTTAAAATTTCATTATCTCGCTCTTGGATTGAAAGCTTCTCCTCAAGCTGTTTTTCTCTTTTGTTGATAGCATATACGGTATCATTTATATTTAAAACATATAAACAAACCTCTTGATTTGAATCAGTATAATTTTCTGTTTTAGCTATTTCCATTTCAACCCAGATATAAGAATCCTTATAAACTCTTCGGTAGCAAATTCCAAATTTATTATCACTATTTTTAAAATATTGACGTAAATAATCTAGATTAATCGAATTTAAAAAAGAATCTAAATCATCAAAATGAACCCATCCACATTTTGCAGATGCACTAAACCATTGAGAAAAAGAATTGGAGAATGTCTGCTCATCTTCTATTTCCTCTTGAGGGGCTTTTACAATCTTAAAGGTATCATCTGTTAAATTAACATATAGTACCTTAATAAATTTATCTTCAATTATTTTTAATGTTTGTTCTAATAATTTTTCCATGTTACACCTATATAGATATTTCTATATTATTTTATCATTTTTTGTCGAAAAATAAAACTATTTGTGAAAAAATAACATAAAATATTGGTGAAACGTTATTTATTATCCTTAGAATCTCTTGATGAAATTATATAACCTAAATATACTAGCAAAATAATAGTTAAATTTATAATGTGATTAATCTCTGATTTTTCAATATATATTATATTTACAACCCATATAAACACCAATATTAAAAATATTATGATGATGATTGGATAAGCAAATCCAAGTTTTAAGGTATGATTACTAAATTTAGATAAACCATATATTCCGGCAAGTAATACACTTATACCCACCAAAATTTGAACAATATTTATTATATATATTGATAAATGTATTTCTTCTGGAACACTCCAAGAAGATGGACTAAGTGGGTTAATTAGATATACTAGACCAAAAAAGGCTAAAGCAGTTGATGTAATTAATAATGTTTTATTTTTGGCATTTTTAATTGGCTTATCAATTTTACATTTGCTTAAAATGTCGTCTCTTTTCTCTTCGATTGCAATATTTCCATCTTTTGAAACAAGAAACCTATTTAAGCATTTGGCAATTCCTAATATTTTAAGTCCATGTTCTGATGGCGAAAGAAATAAGACTGTTACTGCTTGCCAAATAAATACCCAACTTGTAATATCAAAAAACTCCTGTAATATTATTGACTCTAAGCTTCCCTGAGCACCATATATTTCTTCTTTTACAAAAAAATGGTTAAATACTAATATTGAAATACCTATCAAAATCAAGATTGCAGAAAGAAGCTGATTTCTTTTTTTCCTTCTTACAACATTATATGAGTTAAGTTCAATAAAATCATTGAATTTATCCATAATAATCTCTGGATTATATGAGTCATAATCTGTTATTTCAAGTATTACATCCGCTTTATAACCTAAAGGAATTTTTTCAAATATTGAAGAAAGCTTAGTTAAAAACTCATCTTTAAACATTTCACAACCATCTTCACCTAACGAATAGTCTAAAAGCTCATTAGCATGCTCATAATAAAGCTTAACTGTAATTACCTTATTATCCTCATCAATAGGATAATATTTTTTTAGTAATTCAACTCTTCTTTTAGAGACCTCTGTTTCCTTAATATGCTTCAAAATATCACCTCAAAATTGTAGAAAATTGAATCTTTTATTTAATTATAGCTTAAATAAGACTTAATCTCAAGATAATGTAATCTTGGTTTCTTAGAATTATGACTGTAAATAATGTGAATCTTGTCATATATTGCACCTTTTTGCAAGTTTTTTGGATTCATATATTGCACCTTTTTACAAGTTTTTCGGGTTCATATATTGCACCTTTTTGCATACATAAACTAACTTATAAATATAATATTTATTTAATATATTTGTAAAATAAATCAGTTGTTAGGAATTTCCGAACAACTGAATTTGTCTCAACCAAGCATTATTTTAATATGATTTTACTTCTGTATTACTATTTTCATAATTAGTAAACAATATTTTGTTTCCTAAAAATAAACAGAGACTGTAACAATGTACAATCTCTTTAATACTTAAATTATTATATTATCCACTTTAAAAATAAATCAAGCTGCTCTTTTGTTAATGCGTTGCATTTACCTAGTGCTATAACTTCATCATAATAATTAATATATTCAGAATCTGAAATTTTTAAGCCTTCAGCAGCTTCTTCAACAATACTAATATAATATTCTGTTGATGTAGATTTATTGAATGAAAAATACGAAATAAGTGTTCCATTT
Source organism: uncultured Clostridium sp. (assembly GCA_945921565.1). Taxonomy (GTDB): domain Bacteria; phylum Bacillota_I; class Bacilli_A; order Acholeplasmatales; family Anaeroplasmataceae; genus CAG-307. The sequence continues at coordinate 11,064 of CAMEKY010000026.1, forward strand.
TCATCTAGTAAATCCGTAATATTGATGATAGTAGAATCTGCATCTATTGCATTCTTTAATGCATCAATTGTTGATTGACTAGAATAATATTCTTTGATATCATCCATATCATTAATAATTACATAATATTTTGAATTCTTATTTATAGATTCAATATTAACTGAATAATTAATATGGAATGATGTAAGCTCAGTTGAATTATATATAAATCCAATTGATGTATCAACTAACGCTTCTAATTCTTCTACCTCTACTGGATCTGGGGTTGATAATTTATATGTACACTTTGCATTAAACTCTGGTGTATTACCCTTGTAATTAATTATTTTACCTGTAATCTCAACATAATCTCCAGCTTTAATATCTACTCCACGAGTCGCTCTAAATACATTAATAGTAGCATCATTATTAACGTCTTTAATAATAAATGTAATTTTATTATATTGAGCACTATCCTCAATAATTTCAGTTACAATACCTTTTGCAGTAAAATTAAACTTAGTTTCAGTTTTACCTGTTATAGTTGCAACCTCAAGGGCTTGGGAAACTGAAATACATTTTGGTGCTTCGTAGGTTGCGGTAAGCTTCATATCTGAAGTTACTGTTACTTTATCTCCAGGTGCATACGTTTTTCCTGAGAATTCCCAACCTGCTAATACTGAGTGTTTATAAAGTGTTGAAGATAGACTTTGGGTTGTAGGTAGAGTTATTTCTTCGTTTTCATTAACCTTAATTGAGGTAGTAAAGCTAGAATTAAATGTACCTCCAGCCGCGTCAAATGTTACTGTGTACTGGTTTAAAGGCTCACCCTTTAATGCCTTAAGCTCTGATACTAATGTATTAAGCTTTGTTGAATTTGTAACTAATGCTTTTTCATTAGCATTAAGTGCATCGTATGCAGCTTTAGCCGCATTAATCGAAGTTTCTATTTCAAGAGTAGCTTTATCTGGTAATGCTGTTATTAATGAAATGACGTTATTGACCTTAGTTTGATCAATTACTACTTGTTGATTATCATTTTCAAATACTACATTTATATATTCAGGATGATCAATAAACGGGTTACGGTTATTTTGATAAGTATATACTGCATTATTTCTATTTATTTCTTTATCAGAAACAGGGTCTTCAATTGACCATTTAGTAAATAGGTCAACTGCATAATCTGTAAGATATGGATATGATCCTTTGAATACCTTTTGAGCCTCACCCTTTGTCCATGAGCCAACTTGACTTGCATATCTTGTGGCCATATAGAAATATGTTCTTGCAAAATCACCTTTGTATTCATCAATTGGTTCAAATACAGTCCCTTTATAGCTTGAAATAGCGCTTGATCCAACCTTTGAACCATTTCCAGATGTATATGTAGCTGATGCTACTTCACCAAATACATAGCTTCCTCGTCTATTATTGACATATCCGTCAGTTGGGTAAACATGGAATAAATCGGATTTCATTGGTGCTTGTTCATTAAACCAGCTTTGGGGAACTGAATGCTCACGATTATAGCCATCCCCTTCTTTTTTATATGAATGGTTTTCTTTATCGCCACCACATACAAATTCACAATTTGAATACATATCCCAAATTATGTTTGTACCTGGTTTACAATCTGTATCACGATATGCACTTAGTAATCCATTATAACCTATATTTTTTGTATTTGCAGAAATAATCTTAGTTAATGATGATTGAAGATTCTTTCCAGATGATAAATCTACATTATTATAATATCCACTTGGAATATTACTGCTATAATATTTTGTATCTAAATTGCTAGTGGCAACATTAGCTTTAGTAACAGCTAAAGCTGTAATTGAAGCTATCAAGGCCATACTAATATTTTTAATAATACCTTTCATATTATACCTTCTTCTTAATTATTTAATATTGACTCAAGTGATCCTAGAATATCTTTACTATCGATTCCTAATGCTTGGGCATTATTTATATAGTATTCTACAATAGAATTCACAGAATAAGTTGAAGTGCTTGTAAAATAAACACCTTCTTCAGTTTCCATATACATTACTGCAGAAATTACACATGAATAATCCTCTATATCTGTAATCACTCCTGCAAATTGATAATATTCACCATTAATATTAGCTTGTCCATCAGAATCAACTTGTGCTGGATTTAATTCATATTTTTTTAGACCCATATTATCAAGATTAACTAGCTCGACAAGTTCATCTAAAGTAATATTTGATTTTAATTCATCTAAATATGATTTTAAATCTTGATCATCTAGCATTTCTTGCTTAATAAGCAGAATGCCATATTTAGCAGTTGAATCATATGAATCTTTAGCAATCATTGTACCAAATCTTAATGATAGATTTGATGTAGAATATGTTTCGTTATTCTTATACCAATCAAAATTTAAGCTAGCTAACGTATTATATTTTTCAAAATCAACGTCCTTAATTGTTTCATCTGGAGTTGCAGTTTTAATTTCTAAAGTAGTTAAATCTAATCGAGGAGATGATCCTGTAATTGCAAATGCAATTCTTCCAGTTACTGGATTAGCAAAGCTAGCATTTAAAGATTTAGTACTTGATGTAAATGACTCTTCTTTTACTTTTTCATAGGTTTGTCCATTGTCCTTTGAAAGTAATACATAATACTTTGAAACTGTTCCATATGAATTACTAAAGGTTAAGTCAACGCTTTTGATGTTACTAACGTTATATAGCATTTCAAGTACCGAACCATCTCCACTTACTCCATATTTAGAAGGTACTGAAGTTGCATTTTTATTCCCTAATCTTAGCAAATAATTAAATGAGCCACTATAAGATGTATAAAAATTCTTATCATTAATAGTTACAGTTTTATCTTTTGTATATCCATAATTAGAAATATCCGTAAATGAAATTGTTTGTGATTCAGTTTCTGTAACGTCATCTTTGATATCACTACCTCCTGATTCACCCTTAAGATCATTTAAATCAGAAATAGCCTTCTGTAGCTTATCATAATTTGTAACTAAGGCTTTTTCTTTAGCATTCAGTGCATCATAAGCATCTTTAGCAGCTAAGATTGTAGCCTCCATATCTAAGGTAACTGTATCTGGTATAGATTTGATTAAAACTATTACTGTTTCAACCTTCTTAGTATCAACATCAATACTAGTTGAATGATCACTTGGATATACATAATCTACATATTCTGGATGGTCAATATATGGATTACGGTTATGTTGGTAATTTTCATAAATTACATTATTTCTGTAAATTTCTTCTTTGCTAACAGGATCTTCATAATGTCATTTAATTATTGTTTGAAGATTACTAAATTTACCTTTAGTATCTGATGCAGATGTAGTACTATCGTTTACGAGTTTAAGATTAAATGATGTTTTAGCTCCATATCGTGTTTCCATATAAAACATCATACGAGCTACATCACCTTTAACCTCATCTCTTGGTTCAAAATGAGATGAATCCCATTTATTACCATAACTATCTGATTTTCCACCTGATACCTCACCAAAGTCTAGGTTACCACGTGTTGAATTAATTGATGTAAGAGTTGGGCGTAGATGATGTGCATCGCAATATGGTTCAGTACTAGAGCTTGGGAAACCATGTGATTTTGCCCATACATGCTCTTTATTCCAGCCTCCTGATAATGATTGTCCTGTATATAAACAAATAATATTACCATTACCACTAGGATCTGGGTCAGTATATTTTAATACTGTACTATTTTCACTATATGAATGCTTATTATAATTAGCAGATATAATATCGTATAAATCTAGTTTTATATCATTAGATGATTTTGTTAAATCAACCTCATCATAATATCCACTAGGAATATTATTAGTATAATATTTTGAATTGAAATAACTACTTGCAGATGATGTTTTAGAAACAGAAAATGTTGTAAATAAACCAAGAGCTGCAATAGTAATATATTTAAATATTTTCCTCATAATCTCTCCTTTCCTTTAATGAAATTAATAGTAACAGCAGAAACTGTTACTATTAGTAATTCATTATTCACTATATAAATTATAGATTATTTTGACCAAGGGAATTTAATAACTTTATCTCCGGGTTTACTTCCGCCGAATTTCCCAGATGATGCAGCTATTACATCTTCAATTTCAATTAATTCTTCTTTAATTTCAGGTGTTTGATATGTCTTTTTCATTTTATATTTCCTCCGTTAAATTATTCTAATGTTGCTAATTCTAATATTACCTTTTGAACATCTTTATCTAAAGTATTCATTAAAGCATCATCATTAAAATATGCATATGCAGTAGATTGAACTGAAGCAGTTTTTTCAACTGAATAGTAAATTTGACCATCAATTACAACATACATAACTGCAGTAATTGAAGTAGTTAAATATTCATCCATGTCTGATAATACAGCAGCAAATTGATAATATTTACCGTTTTCATCAGCAACGCCTTCTGCATTTACTTTAACTGGTGTTGCGACTGCATTACATACATTAGCATCAGCATTAATTTCAGCTAAAGTCTTTCCTGATAAATATTGTTCAACTGTTGAAGTTCCTAAAACAGAACTCTTAATTAAAAATACACCATATTGAGCATTTGAATCAAATGCTACAGCTCTAAATAAATTACCAAAACGTAATGATACATTTGAAACTGTATATGTTTCACCATCTGTTGTAGCCCAGTCAAATGATAAGCTAGACATTGTTTCTACTCGTTGGAACATATCTTCTTTAGTTGAAACGTTTGTATAAGTACAAAGAGAATCTAATTCATAAGTTGATTTATATTTTGTTATATAACCATTGCCGATAATTTTATCACCAACTACAACTTTAGATTCTGAAACTCTAATAGCAGGTTCAAACAACTTTAGTTCTTTTGTATTATCAGTTTCATCAACGATTGTGATATTATTAGGATAATCTTTATCGAAAGAAGAAATAACTCCAGTTACTTTAAATTCTTTTGTAGTCTTTTTACCTAAGAAATCATATAAAGCAATTGCTTTCTTCACAGATAATACTTTAGAATTATCTTCTTCATATATAGCAGTAAATTGAGTATTATCTTTAACAGTTACTTCTTCACCTGGATTATATGTATTTGTACCATCTGACCAACCAGAAAGAGGCATAATTTCTTTACAACCATATACTAAATCATATATAGTAGGTAAAGTTACAGTTGTATCAGTTCCGACTGCAGTTGTAATTTTTTCACCTTTACCTGTAGAAAATGTAGCATTGCCAGCATTGAAAGATACATTGTAAGTTGTTGCAACTGCTTTCTCGTATACAATTTTTATTCTCTTTATGTATAAAGCTTTTGAAGTAGTTTGTGTCATCTCAATCTTAACTTTTCCTGTTGTTTGAGAATCTAATGTATATGTATAATCTGCATTTGTAGTAGTCAAAGTGTTCTTACTTGATGATGATTCACCAACAGAAAGAGACATTTTTGCAGATGCATCAGATGCTGTAGATGCAGTAACAATCACTTCTTTAACGTTGCTTATTTCTTGTTCTGTTTCTAAAACTAGAGATTTATATGGGGCTTTTTTTGAGCCAAATTGCTGACCCTTCGTAGAATCATATGACCAATAACCACCATCACCTGATAATGTCCAACTTAAATCACCTAAAGCTTCAGTGCCATTTGCTCCAAAAACTTTTGAAGTAAAAGTATAATCATAAGTTGTCTCTTCCGCATTACTTACTTTAACACACAACAACACACTAACAATTGCTATTAAACTTACTAATAGCCCACTAAATATTCTCTTTAATTTCATATTTTCCCTCCATTTTAATCTCTATTTTTTAAATCCAAGGCAAATCTGCACTACCACTGCTACTACTACTTTTATATGTAATAGTTACATTTGCACTTTCAGTTCCAATACTATTCACAGTCATAGTAAAGAATAAAGCCTTTCCATCATTTAATTTATAAGATGAATATACATCACTACCAAATTTATTTGAAGTAGCAGTGTATAGGATTGCTGAATCACAAGTTCCACTTGGATTATTATCAGCTCTAAGTATTTCTACAAATCCATATTTTGTATTTGAATTATTATACTTAAATCCACTTTGATATGATTCTCCGTCAGTTAATTCAACCTCGCCATTTACAATATTCTGTGTTGCATCCACATGCCAAACACGAATACCAATAGCTTGTCCATCAACTGTTAAAATCTGCTCATTATGCTTATTAAGACCTGAGCCATCATAAAATTCAATTAAGAAATATTCCTCATAAATAGAATTAATATTTTTATTATTAGTAACTAATAAAACTTCTCCAGTTTTAGCAAAAGATTTAATATCAATTGTAGTTGTACTAGTCACAACAATTGGATCAATCCAACCAAGTAATATCTTATTAATTGGACCATGGTCTCCAATATTATAATCCATCATGTCTGCGCCAAAGCAGCTTCCACTAAAGCCTACCGTATCATCATAATCATAATAATCATCTAATCCTAGTAAATGTCCAGTCTCATGAATATATGTATGGGCATCAACCTTAATATCAGTATAACCATAAGAGTCTGTTTCTTCATGCATAAAATCAGTACCAGCAAATGCATAATAATTTGCATAAATACCATCATATTTAGTCTCTGAGTAATCCCATGATGTAAATGCCCAATATAATGATTCATCTGATTCGTAATCTACGGGGCTATTATATATTAACCAAACAGTGTCAATATAACCATCCTTGTCATAATCATAGTCATTATAATTATATTTAGAATCAAAATATGCTAAGGCTTCATGCAATATTAAATTAGAGCCATCCTGATAATTTTCCTCATCATAATAAGAATTATAATAACTAACAGATTT
>CAMEKY010000027.1 GCA_945921565.1 uncultured Clostridium sp.
TACTACAGACATTACAGGTACAATCAATCTTGAACCTGGTACAGAAATGGTAATGCCTGGAGATAACACAGTTATGACAGTTGAGTTAATTCACCCAATTGCTCTTGAACAAGGAACTAAGTTCTCAATTCGTGAAGGTGGACACACTGTAGGTGCTGGTTCAGTTACTGAAATTATTGAATAATCATTTTGATTAGAATTTAGAGCTCTTCGGAGCTCTTTTTTTTGGAAAAAAATACTATTTCACACAAAATATCGGAATTTGTACACATAAATTGTGCTATAATAGGCATATAAATCGAGGTTTTAATATGATATTTGATACACATAGCCATTTATTTAGTGAAGAATTTGATAATGATAGAGAAGAATGCTTACAAAGATGTAAAGAGTTAGGTATGAAATTAATGCTTGTAGGTTATTCTCATATTGGTAATGAGAAAGCTTATAAGCTTGCTCAATTAAGCAATAATTTTTATTGTAGTGCTGGTATTCACCCAGATCAAGCTAGTCAGGATTACGAGATAGATGTTAAAAAGCTTGATAATTTCTTAAAAAATCATAAAGTTCAAGCCCTAGGTGAAATTGGCCTTGATTATCATTATGATGATGGACCAAAAAAAGAATACCAAATACCATTATTTAAATTACAAATGGACTTAGCAGTAAAATATAATTTACCAGTAATAATTCATACAAGAGATGCGTGGATGGATACATTAAATATTCTATCTCAGTACGCTGGGAAGGTTGTCTGCATAATGCATTGCTATTCAGGGTCTTTAGAAATGGCAAAAGAGTTTATTAAAATGGGATTTTATATTGCGATTGGTGGTGCAGTAACATTTAAGAATTCCAAAGAAATAAAACGTGTATGTGCAAATATAGATATTAATAAAATGCTAATTGAAACAGATTGCCCGTATATTACGCCAACACCATATAGAGGTAAACGTAATGAAAGTGCATATATAAAGTATACAATTGAAGAAATTGCAAAAATAAGAGAGATTTCACAAGTAGAAGTTGAAAATATTACATATAATAATGCTTGTAAAGCTTTCAATCTAACGGAGGAAATAAAATGAAAAAAATATTCTTAGGAATTTATTCAGTATTCATAATTTTTAGCTTAGCAAGCTGTTCAATATTTGGCGGTGAAAAAACGATTGATACTTCTGATGCACAAATTATAATGAATAATAATTCTGTCTCAGATGTCTATAGCAACGTAAAGAATTCTTGTATTGGTATATATGCTAATGATTCATTAAATGCTTATTCTGGTTCTGGTGTTGTTGTAAAACAAGATGGAATAAAATATTATGCGATAACAAATTACCATGTAATTCATGGTACAACTAATGTAGAGGTTTTAATTAATAATAAGACATATATTACAGCTACTGTTGAGGCTACTGATCCTTCTCGTGATTTAGCATGTCTATCATTTGAGGCTGCAGAGAAATATAATATTAGTGTTTCTTCATTCCCTAAGGATGAAATAATTATTAATCCTGGTCAAACAGTAATAGCAATTGGATGTCCATTAGGTCTTAGTAATTTCAATACAGTTACAAAAGGAATTGCTTCAAGAGATGTATTTTCTCTTAATTTTACTACGGAACTTGGTACATATAGTTCTGTAGATGTTATTCAGCATGACGCACCGATTAATTCTGGTAATAGTGGTGGAGCTTTGTTTAATATGAATTCAGAGATAATTGGAATAAATTTTGAAAAAACAATTATATCAAGTGATAATGTTATAGTTGAAGGAATGGGCTATGCTATATATTATAAAGAAGTATTAGATTTTCTTAAAACAAACGCCATAATGTAAGGAGCTGATTTGAGTGAAACGAATATTTGGTTTAATCTTATCTGCTCTTTTGATTTTTTCTTTATCATCTTGTAAAACAGAGGTTATTAAAGTAGATAAGATATATGTTGAAAAGGAATCAACAGAAATAGATTCAAGCAATGCAATAAAGTCAAGCTGTGCTATAACGAGAGACAGTTTAACATTTTCAGGTACTGTAATCGACTATGATTCAAATGATGGTGCGTTTTATATAATAAGTTATTCAGAGCTTGGTGCAATTAGCTCAAAGAACAATGTTAAGGTTTATTCAGAGACTGGTGATTATTATAATGGAAGAATTGTTGGAGTAGATTCAAAGAATTCAATGTCACTAGTAAAGGTGAATGCACCTAAAGAGTCATTTTCTGTAGTAAAGGCTAAGAACTCAATTACACCTGGTGAGGATGTGTTTACTGTTTCAACTCCTCTTTCAATCATTAATAGTAATTATAAATCATGCATTAATTCAGTTACTGCGGGTATTATTTCAGGCATAGGTCCATGTACCTTTACAACTTCTGCAACAATGAATCCATGCAGCTATGGTGGAGGCGTATATGATTATTCAGGGAATTTTTTAGGAATACTATACGATAAGGATTATTCAAGTGTAGAAGGAAGATTAAATAATGAAGGAATGACCCATGCTATTTTGGCAGAATATGTTTATAAATCATATGAGGATATGAAAAGCTTAGGTGATGTCAAACGTACGTCATTAGGAATAACTGTCGTTCAGTGGCATAAGGGACTTGAAAATTTAACAGATTATGATGTAAAGGTCCCTGATTATGATTATACATATGTGGCAATTACGGAAGTTGTAGATGTTGGAAATTCACACGGAAACTTGCAAAGATATGACCTTATTGACTATATCAATGGTGTAAAGGTATATGCTAATACAGATATTAGTGTTTTTATAAATTATGCTAAGGTAGGAGACACATTAAATTTTAAAATCAAACGATATAATGATAGGACTTTGTCATTTGATGATTTGAATGTTGATGTTGTTCTAAGTAAATAAATAACATATTTTACCTTTGTTGCATAAAATAAAACGAGGTGAAATTGTGGGAAATACATGTTGCTCGGGAAATTCCACCGGTAATAATAATCAAGCAGCAGGAGGATTCGCATTCATTTTAGTATTGTTTATTCTTGTAATTCTTGTCGGTGCGGCCTGGATGTAGATTATAGTATATAACTATTGTGGTTAGGTGTATTCCTAGCCTTTTTATTTATTCTAGATTATGTATAGAGACTGCTTGGATGAACATTAATATAAGCTATTAATTCCTTCTAATATCATTACCTTAGGCAACGCTTTACTATTGATATTTGTTAATTCAATGTTATCTGTATATCCAACCCACGCTCCCATCAAATAGTCTTCAGTAAAACCTATCATATATGAGTTAAAATCATCAAGGCCGCTTTTTCCATACGTTTTTTTCTTAAGCTTATTTGAAATTCGTAATCCAGTAGGACTAGCCTTTAAATTATAGTTAGGTACAAACATTGCATGCATCTTTTCCTTTAGGATGTTACATGCATTTTCATCTAATAGTTTAGATATATCAGGATGTGATTTATAAATTGTTTTTTTATTGATTATAACCTCATCAATAGCCCTAAATATTGTTGTTCTTCCTTCATTTGCGAATGAATAATATATTTTAAGTAATGTATTTAATGACATTGCGGTTGTACCTAAAGCTTGGCTAATTGATTCATTATCTTTAATTTTAAATTTTTCTAAAGTTCTATTGATCCCCTTCATTTTTAAAAATAAATGCATTTTAAGAGCATACATGTTGTCGCTAGTAGCTAAAGCTTCAGCCATAGTAATGGCTCTATTTTCATAGATGGAACCATAATTTTTGAAGCGATAGGTATCACCATTTATAATAAACTTGGTGTTGTTTGATACAAATTTTTTATCTTTATATCCTCTTAAAATAGCATCGTAGTATAGTAAAGGTTTAACAGTAGAAGCAATTTGTCTTTTTCCCTTTAGTCCAATGTTAAAGCTTGATTTACTATAATCAACTCCACCGATTGTTGACATATAGTAGCCCTCACTATCAACACAGATAAAGCTTGCATTTTCATTGTTGAGATTGGTAAATGTAGTGCTTACATTTTTATTTAATGAAGAATCATATTTTGTATATATTTTAATAGTTTGATTATAGTCTTTTTTGATGTTTAGCTTGGATAATTCATGTAACACAATATCCTTAAAATATAAAATGGAATCATCATATTGTTTAGGATTACCTTTGTTTATTACTAAATCCTCATTAATTGCACAGGAAAAATCCTCATCATTTATAATTTTAGAATTATGTAGACTTCTAAGTAGGCTATTTCTTTTTAATAATGCATTAGAATAGTTGGAAATAGGACAATACATAGTTGGATTTTTTATTATATTTGCTAAAACACAAATTTGAGCAATAGATAAATTATAAGGATGCTTGTTAAAGTAATAGATAGCCGCATCATAGATGCCATATTGGTCATTACCAAAGTAAATTGTGTTTAAGTATCCCTCAAGAATTTCATCCTTTGAGTAATCCATTTCAAGTCTAATGCTTAGGTATAATTCTTTTAGCTTTCTAATATATGAGCGTTCATTATTAAAGTACAAATTTTTAATATATTGTTGGGTAATTGTGGATGCTCCAGATGAAGAAGATGTAAGAATTGACTTTAAAATACGATATGAATCAAATCCGTTATGAGAATAGAATCTTTTATCTTCTGATGCAATGAAGATTTTGATAATATTAGAAGACATATTATTAAGGGATAAATAATTACCTTCATGAAGGTTTGATGATGCATATATTAATTTATTATTTTTATCATAAATCTGTATTTTGTTCATTTGGGTTATATCGTTAATTGTTTTCTTGCCATCTATTACAAAAAGAAATGCTAGACCTAAAACAGAGTAAATACAAAGTTTAATTAGAAGACGAATTATTTTTTTCATTTTTATCACAATAATAGTATTAACTTTTAAATATAAATAAATATATATTTTATGAAAAAAATGCTAAAATAATATTGGTGATATAAATGATAGAGGCAGAAAAACTTGTAAATATATTGATTGATAACAATTTAACTGTTACAACCGCAGAATCATGTACAGGAGGGATGGTTTCTTCAAGTATTGTAGATATAGCAAATGCATCAAAGGTTTTAAACGTAAGCTTTGTTACGTATGCAAATGACGCTAAAGTAAAATATCTAGGTGTAAAAGAGGAAACGATAAGCAAGTATGGAGTGGTATCTGAGGAGGTCACTGCTCAGATGGCTCTTGGAGCTATGAAGGAAGCAAAAGCTGATGTAAGCTTAGTTACCTCAGGTGTTGCCGGACCAGGAGGAGGTACTAAGTATCACCCTGTTGGTATGGTATGCTTTGGAATAGGTATTAAGGGTAAGGTATATACATATACTATGCAATTTGGTGATATCGGTAGAAATAATGTTCGCATTGCCGCTACTGAGTTTATTGTTAATAAGGCCATTGAGTTGCTAAAAAATATATGATTAATTGTAATAAAAATGTTTTTAATTTTACAAAAAAACTTGTATGTTTGGTATAAGTATGCTAAAATACTATAGCATTGAAAAAAATGCTCCTGTCTACATTGTGTAGACCATTAGTCCATAGGAGGTGGAAAATATGAAAAAGTACGAAGTAATGTATATTTTAAATCCATCATTAGATCAAGAAGCTGTATCAAAAGAAATCGCTTCAATCAATGCTATTTTCTCTAACAATGATTCAAAGGTTTTAGAGCAAAAGGAAATGGGTTTAAAAGAATTAGCTTACGAAATTGAGAAGAATCGTAAGGGTTACTATGTTTGGGCTTTAGTTGAAGCTACACCAGCTGCACTTAAAGAGTTCGATCGTATTGCTGGATATGATGAAAAGGTATTACGTCATATCGTAGTTAAGTATGAAGCTTAATTAATTAAAAAGAAAAGAGGTTATCTAGATGATTAATCGAGTTATATTAGTTGGTAGAATTACAAAAGATCCTGAAATCAGGTATTCTCAAAATGGAACAGGAACTGTTTCATTTACTATTGCATGTGATCGTCAATATACTTCTCAAAATGGAGAAAGAACTGCAGATTTTATAAACTGTGTTGCTTGGAGACAAAATGCAGATTTTATGTCTAGATACATTAAAAAGGGTTATATGATTGGCGTAGAAGGCCGTATCCAAACTCGTTCATATCAAGATCAACAAGGTCAAACACGTTATGTAACTGAGGTATTAGTTGAATCAGTTCAAAACTTACAGCCTCGTGATCCAAACCAAGCTCCAGTCCAAGCACAGCCTGGTTACAATCAACAAAATTATCAAGGTTATCAAAATCAGGGATATACTAATCAGTATCAACAAAGTGCACCAAGACCTCAATATCAAAGTCCTGCTCAACCAACTGTTGAACCAACTCAAGATCAAGTTCTTGATTTAAATGTCGCTGATGATGACCTACCATTCTAAAAAAGGAGGATTCGTTTATGCAACAACAAAATCGTGGCGGTTTCCGTCGTCGTAAGGTATGCTACTTTACACAAAATCATATCGAGCATATTGATTTTAAGGATGTAGATTTATTAAGAAAGTTCGTTACTGATAGAGGAAAAATCTTACCTCGTCGTGTAACTGGTACATCTGCTAAATATCAAAGAAAGCTTGCAGCTGCTATTAAGCGTGCTCGTCATATGGCTTTATTACCATTCGTTAAAGACTAGTTTTATTTTTTGTCCTATGATAAATACTATTTCCATAAGACAATACTTACTATAATAAATCAGACTTATTAACCAACCATTAATAAGTCTTTTTTGCATTTTAAAGGCATAAAAAGATAAATTGCGTTTGAAAAAGAGGACATAATTAAATCATTTTATATTGAAAAAGAGGACATTGCATAATATAATATATATGGAGATGATATTTATGCTATGGAGAAAACGTCAAAAAGATATTATAGATTGGATTTATAATGAGAAAAAAGCATTATTAGTAACTGGTGCTAGACAAATTGGTAAAACATATTTGATCAAGAAAACATTAGAACAAGAAAATTGTGATTTCGTTGAATTCAATCTAATTAAACAACCTGAAATTGTTAAGCTTTTAGAATCTGTTTCTAATGATGATTGTAAAACATTTTTAGAACGTTTAACTATTGCTACTACACATGATTTAAAGAAGGGAAAAACTATTATATTTTTCGATGAAATTCAAGAGTATAAAGAAATAGTTACTAAAATTAAATTTTTGGTTGAAGAAGGCAGTTTTAAGTATGTGTTTAGTGGTTCTTTACTTGGGGTAGAATTAACAGGGTTAAAATCAGCTCCAGTTGGTTATTTAAATACAATAGAAATGTTTCCTTTAGATTTTGAAGAATATATTGTTGCCTTAAACATTAAAAGAGAAACAATTAATAAATTAAAAAAATCTTTTGATGAAAAGACAAAAGTAGATGAATTTGTACATAGTAGAATGATAGAAGCATTTAAGAGTTATCTATTAGTTGGCGGTATGCCTGAAGCGGTTGTATCGTATGTTAATGAATCTGATTATAATAAAGTTTATAACATACATTTAAGTATTATAGAACAATATAAACTGGATTTTACTAAATATGAAAAAGAAAAAAGATTAAAGCTAAAGAAAATATATGACCTTATTCCTGCTGAACTTGCCGATAAGAATAAGAGATATATCTTTAAAAATATTGATCCAAATATAAAATATGATAGATATGAAAATAGCTTTAATTGGTTAATTGATGCTGGTGTTGCACTTCCTGTTTATAATGTTACAGAACCAAGGTTGCCATTGTTAATTAACAGCAAGAGTAATTTATTCAAATTATTTTTATCTGACATAGGTATGTTAACGAGTTTATATGGCAAGACTACTCAAATGGCTATTATGAATGATGATATATCACTAAATTGTGGGGCTATATATGAAAATGTGGTTGCCCAAGAATTAAATTCGCATGGATTTAAAACTTATTATTTTAACAGCCATAAACAAGGAGAATTAGATTTTGTTGTAGAATATAAAGATTTTGTGTGTCCAATTGAAGTGAAAAGCGGAAAAGATTATACTAAACATAGCGCTTTGAATAATGTGTTAAATAATAAAGATTATGGAATTAAGAACACCTTCGTTTTTACAAATTTTAATGTAGAAGTTAATCGAAACGTAATATATTATCCAATTTACTTTATTATGTTTTTAGAAGAACAATCATTTCAATTGCCGAAGATTAATAAAATAGATTTATCGGATTTATAAAAAAACAATATGTAATATTACAAGTCTAATTTGAACTTTTATTACAAAATAGATTTGGAAAAATTACAGTAAGCAAATGTATAAAAGATTATATAAGATCGCTTAAAAGAGCGGTCTTTTTTGTCGCCCGTTCACGACATAATATTAATGGAAATTATATTTGTCAAAAACTGGGAAATTCTAACCGTCAGACTACAATATCGAGTGACAGAAGTCTCTATCGAAGTAGTAACAAAAATTAGCAAAGAATAAAGAGAATCTTACAGCAAGTAGGATTCTTTTTTTCGTCTATGGGATGAGCATGTATACTAGTTTCCTTGCACACGTGTCTATAGATGCTTTAATGGGTACTAATAAAAAGTGTAAGATTTTCTGTTTTATAATCAAACAATAACTAAACAAGGATATAGAGCTTGTAAATTTACGGCATTAAGACCTTGCAGGAACCATGTAGGGTCTTTTCTATCTTTGGAAAAAATAATATTTATTTGAAAACTTTACTTTAAATTATGGTATAATAAAAAAGAATAGAGGTGATTTACATGAAGAATCTTATTTTTGCGGTTGTATCTTTAATAGTTGCATGTGCATTATATGTCGTTTATGGTGTCTTTTATAAAGAAATATATGTATTGATTTCTGCAATATTTATGACTACATTAACTATGTTTTTATTTATGCTTTATATTTCGTTTAAGCAAAAGGAAAAAATTAAAGCGTTAGAGGATAGAATTGCGGTATGGAATAATTTATCTTATCATGTTAATCAGGCTGGAGATGAGGCTATCGATAATTTGCCTATTGGTATATTAGTATATGAAGATAATACAATTAAATGGGCTAATGATTATCTTAAGGAAATATTTAAATCACGTTTACAGGATTTACCTCTATTTCAAGCTATTCCACAACTAATAGATGAGCTTGATTCTAAAAAAACTAGCTTTATTATCAAAAATGATCACGAATATTATGAGGTGTTAAATTATCGAGATAAAGAGATATTATATTTCTTTAATGTTACTGAACGAGAGGTTATTAAGACTAAATATGATAACCGTATAACTGCCATTGGAATTATTCTTCTTGATAATCTTGAGGAATCCTTAAAAGATTATGATATGCAAGAAAAATCAACAATAAGAGGGCAGTTTTTAGGAGAAATATCAGACTATGTTCATAATTATGGAGCTTATTTACAAAGCTATGATGATGATAGACTTGTAATGATATTAGATAAGGAATCATTATTACAAATGGTTAATAATAAATTTGATGTTTTAAATCAAGCAAGAGATATTGCGACTAAGAACCATGTACGTGTTAGTGTTTCCATTGGTATTGCCTGCTACGACGTTGAGCCTGATGAGCTTGGTGGATTAGCCCAATCAGCAGTAGAACTTGCAGAAAAACGTGGTGGAGATCAGGTTGTAGTTAATATCCAAAATGAAAAAATCAAATATTTTGGTGGAAAAACTGATGCAGTAGAAAAGAACTCACTTGTTAAAGCTCGTGTTCAAGCAAGTGCATTGAAGGATGCAGTAGAGAATTCGACGAACGTATTTATTTGCGGGCATATTGGAGCAGATGCCGATTGCCTTGGATCAATGGTTTGTGTTTTACGAATGGTTTTATCCTCAAATAAAGAAGGATATATAGTTTTTGATATCGATAAGGCTGACCATAACATTGTGAAAATGTATGAAGCATTAAGGGATGAATCCCCAGAATTATTTGATAGAATTATTCCTATATCTGATGCAGATATTAGGCCTAATTCCTTACTAGTTGTTTGTGATACTCAGTCCCCTAACATTATGATGTACCCTGAACTTGCTCAGCAAATTAAAAAAATTGCTGTAATTGACCATCACCGTAGTGGAGAAAACACATTTATTGAGCCGATTTTAAGCTATGTTGAGCCATACGCATCAAGTACAGTAGAATTAGTCACTGAAATGATATTATTTTATAATAAAGGAATTAAATTTGAGCCAATTGAATCTACATGTATGCTGGCTGGATTGGTAATTGATTCTAGTAATTTTACATTCCGTTCATCTGGAAGAACATTTGAGGCCGCAGCCACTATTAAGGAGCTTGGTGGAGATATGATTAAGGCACGAGAGTTAATTAGATCAAGCTACTTTGTTGAAAGAAGTATTGCCAAAGCAATTTCTAATTCAGAAATATATATGAATAAATATGCGCTTGCGACATTAGATGAAACAGATATCGTGAATGATCGCTCATTCCTTGCTCAAATAGCTGATAAGCTAATGAATATCGATGGCGTTGAGGCTTCATTTGCGATTGGCAAATTACGAATGAATCAAGTTGGTATTTCTGCTAGAAGCTATGAAAAAATAAACGTTCAATTAATTATGGAGGAAATGGGTGGAGGAGGACACCTAAGTAATGCCGCTTGTCAAATACTAGATAAGAGTATTTCGGATGTCCTAGTAAATTTGAAGGAAATAATAAAACGTAATAATGAGGAAGAAGGAGAAACTAAAATGAAGGTAATATTAGTCCAAGATATTAAAGGAAGAGGCCAAAAGGGCCAAATTATTGATGTTGCGAATGGATATGGTAATTATTTGCTAACAAATAAACTTGCTATTCAAGCAACGGATGAAAATATTAAGCAAGTAGAAGCCCAGAAGGCTCAAGCTAAGCAGGATGAAGAAAATCATTATCAGCTAATGCTTAAGCTAAAGAATGAAATTGAAGCTCATTCTATAAATGTTTATATTAAGGTAGGCGCAGATGGGAAAACATTTGGTCATATAACAAATAAGCAAATTTGTGAAGAGTTTGAGGCTCAAACAGGTATTACATTAGATAAGAAGAAGGTATCATTACCTGCTGAAATTAATTCTGTTGGTATTTTTACAGCGACAGTTGATTTAGGCAAGGGTGTGCAAGCATCAATTGAAATTAATGTATTAGAAAAGTAGAGGTATTTTTATGGAACTTCAGTTACAAGTTCCTCGCAATGTCGAAGCTGAAATGGCAGTGTTAGGCTCAATTATATTAGATGAAACATTAGTTGTGGAAATAATGGATGAATTATCAGTAGATGATTTTTTTGATAGTAGAAATCATATTATATTTCAAGCAATGGTTAATCTATATACAAATGGTAAGGGTTTAGATTTTACATCATTAATTTCTTACCTTGAGGCTAATAATAATTTAGAACAATGCGGAGGAATAGAATATTTAAATTCAATAATTAATTATAACTATTCAACTATAAATATTGATACATATGTATCTCTTGTACGCGAGGCTTCACTAAAAAGACTTACTATTAATTCTTTAAGTAATCTAGCTCAAAAGGGATATGATGCAAAGATTAATGCCAATGATTATTTAACAAGTGTCGAAGAGGTTATATTTAACTTATCAAAAAAGAGAAAAACCTCAAATTTCATTGGTATTAATGAGGTAACAACAACTGTTAAAGAAAAAATGAATAAAAACAGTGAAGCAAAGGGAGGAATTACTGGAATTTCAACGGGCTTTAGTGGCCTTGATAAGATTACTTTGGGATTTCAGCCAGAACAGCTTATTATTTTAGCTGCTCGTCCTGCGATGGGTAAATCAGCACTTGCGATGAATATTGCGGTTAATGTTGCAAGCGTAAATAAGGATTCAAAGGCTGTTGTAGCGATTTTTTCGCTTGAAATGGGTATGGATCAGCTAGTTGAGCGTATGATTTCTTCTGAGGCTTCAATTGATTTAAATCTTATTCGTAGTGGGGATATTGTAGGAAGCGATTATCGTGCTTATGAAACTGGCTGCGAAAAATTAAATAATTTAAATTTATATTTTGATGATTCATCTATGGTTACTCTTGAAGATATTAGAACAAAATGCCGTAAGCTAAAGGCTACAGTTGGTCTTGATTTTGTGGTAATAGATTATTTACAGCTTATTGATGGAACAGGCTCTGGCGCAAAGAGTAGACAAGAGGAAGTATCAAAAATTTCTCGAGGACTTAAGATGATGGCACGTGAGCTTCAAATTCCGGTTTTGGCTCTGGCTCAGCTATCACGTGAGGTTGAAAAGCGTGAAGATAAAAAGCCAATTATGGCTGATTTGCGTGATTCAGGATCAATCGAACAAGATGCTGATATGGTTACATTCTTATATCGCGAGGAATATTATAGTAAAAATAAAACTGAGGAGAAGCCTAAATCACAAAAGGCTACCTTAATTATTTCAAAAAACCGTTCAGGAACTGCTGGTGTTGAACTTGAATTTTTGTTTGAAGGAAATCACTCAAAGTTCTCAGAAATTGGAAAGGAGACTAATTAATATGGTTAAGGATCGTTTAGATCTTATGGATAAAAGATATGAAGAGGTTAATCAGTTATTATCAGATCCTGATGTAGTATCTGATGTAAAAAGATTAATGGAACTATCTAAGGAACAACGTCAATTAGAAAAGGTTGTTTTAAAATATCGTGAATATAAGCAATTAGAGGAAAGCATTCCTGAGCTTAAGGAAATGAGCAAGGAAGAAGACCCTGAAATATCTGAACTTGCTCAAGCAGAACTTGAAGATGCTCACAATAAAATTGCTCAACTTGAAGATGAATTAACAGTGTTATTACTACCAAAGGACCCAAATGATGATAAGGATGTTATCATGGAAATAAGAGGAGCTGTTGGTGGTGATGAGGCCAACATCTTCGCTGGTGATTTATTTAGAATGTATTCAAAATATGCTGAATCAAAGGGTTGGAAAATAACAATTTATGATTCTATGCCTTCAGATATGGGTGGGTATTCCCAAATTTCATTTAAGGTATCAGGTGAATCTGTATATTCAACCCTAAAATATGAATCAGGCGGACATCGTGTTCAGCGTATTCCTGTTACAGAGGCAAATGGTAGAATTCAAACATCAATCGCTACTGTTTTAGTTATGCCAGAGGCACAAGAAATTGACTTCCAGCTTGAAGAAAAGGATATTCGTATTGATACATTCTGTTCATCAGGTCCTGGAGGACAAGGGGTAAATACTACATATTCAGCTGTTCGTGTAACATATCTTCCTACAGGTGAATATGTTGCTTGTCAAATTCATCGTTCTCAACATGAAAATAAAGCTACAGCAATGGAACTTTTACGTACAAGAATTTATGAAAGAATGGTAGAGGCAGAGGCTGAAAAAACAGGAGCTACTAGACAGTCTCTTATTGGACATGGTGAGCGTAGCGAAAAAATAAGGACATATAATTATCCTCAAAATAGAGTAACAGATCATAGAATTGGTTTTTCAATTAACCGCTTGGATGCTGTAATTGATGGAAAGCTAGATCTTGTTATTCAAGAGCTGATAAATGAAAATCAAAAACGTTTATTATCAGCTGAAAGTGAAAAATAATATTTCGACAAAAATGGAAACAAAACTACATTTGTTTCTTTTTTTTCTAGTCGTTAAGGAAAATAGCAAATTTTGAAAATATCATTTTTAGTTTTATGACTATGTTTGGAATAAATTTTACCAAATATTAAGCTGTTTTTTTATATTGTGACAAAAATCATACGACATATTCTTTAATTTGTTTTGGATTTTATGTATAATTGTTATGGTGATTTTTATGAAATACAAGGATTTTTTAGAAATGTATCAAAATAAAGCTTTGGAAAAGGGTTTAGAAGAAAGTGCAATACTTTTATTGTTGCTACATGTTGCAAATGTAAGCTCTCCCGAACTTTATCTTAAGATGAATGATGAAATAGAAGAAGCAGTCGTGAATAGATTTGAGACTGATGTAGAAAAGTACTTTAATGATAATGTACCTATTCAATATATCATTGGCTCATCATGCTTTTACGGATATGATTTTAATGTTAATGAAAATGTTCTAATTCCAAGATATGAAACAGAAGAATTAGTTGAAAATTTGTTGTTTTTATACGATGATTTTTTTAAACCAAATGATGTTAGTGTTGTGGATATAGGAACAGGATCGGGATGTATTAGCTGTACACTTGCACTTGAGGAGCCTCATATGCATGTTTGTGCAACCGATATTTCAGATAAAGCCTTAGAGGTTGCAAGGACTAACGCAATAAAGTTAGGCGCTAATGTTGAATTTTTTCAGGGTGATATGCTAGAGCCTGTTATGGACAAGAAATTTGATATATTGGTATCCAATCCACCATATATTCCAAGACTAGAAAATGTAGATCCGTTAGTTAAGGATAATGAACCAAATATAGCTTTATTTGGTGGAGATGATGGGTTAAAGTTTTATCATATAATTTTAAGTAACGCTCCTAAGATTATGAAGGAAAAGTGCATTTTAGGCTTTGAGCATGGATATAACAAAACCGAAGAAATCGAAGCTATATGCAAAAAATATTTTCCTGATGCTAGGGTTTATACCAAAAAAGACCTTCAAGGACTAGATAGAATGACATTTGTGATTAGAGGATTTAATGATGAAAAGTAAGGTTATTATATTTCCTACTGATACAGTTTATGGTATCGGAACGTCAATTTATGATAAAGAAGGAATAAAAAGGATATATGAAATAAAACATCGAGATCCTTCAAAGCCTCTTGCAGTACTATGTGCAAATTTAGAGCAGATTGATGAAATAGCTTATGTAAGTGATGTGGCAAAAAAACTTATCAAATCCTTTTTACCGGGGCCATTAACATTAATATTAAAGGCTAAGCCTAGCATCAAAGAAGCGATGGGATATGAAACTATTGGCGTTAGAATACCTAATTATCCTTTAGCAATTGATATATTGCTTAAAGAAGGGCCAATGGCGACTACATCTGTTAATGAATCGGGGAAACCATCTTTAAATAATTATTCTATAATTAAAGAAGAATATGATGATTTAGTTGATGGAATTGTACCACCATCATCTTATCCAACATCTAATTTGGCCTCAACCGTTGTTGATCTAGTTGGAGAAATAAAGGTTTTAAGGCAAGGGACAATATCTTTACCTGAGATACTAAATGCTATAAAAAGTGAATAGAATTAAAAATAGTCTCCATAATATTGATTAAGGAGGCTTTTTTATGCGTAAAATAATCACAATATCCCTTATGATTTTAATATGTGTTTTTTTCGCTATTAAGGTCTTTGACTATGATGATGAAATCAGAGTAAGGGTTATACCAAATAGTAATAATGTAGAAGATTTAAAAATTAAGAGCGAGGTTCAAACTATAACAGTAAAGTATTTAGAGGAATGTTACCATAGTGAATATAAAAAATATAAGTATAATATTTTAAAATCTATGGATAATTTTAATAAGAAGTTAGAAAAATATGATGCGATTGCTAGCTTAGAAAATCATACATTTTATTCTAAAACATATAATGGAAGTAGTGTTAAGGATGAAACATCTCTAACATTTTTAGTTAAAATTGGTGATGCCTTAGGAGATAACTGGTGGGGTGTAATTTATCCTAATTTTCTAGAGATATCATCAAGTGATAAAGCAGAATATAAAAGTTTTATTAAGGAATTGTTTGACAAAGTTTTTAATTAAAGGAGAATAAACATAAATGAATATTGAACATGTTGATCAAAAAAGTGCGGAGGAGCTAAAGGCTTTTTTGACCTCAGTACCTTCTATTAATGAGGTTTCAAGTGACATTTTATCAAATGCCCTAATAGTTAAGGATAATGACGCAATTATTGGTGCAGTATCGTATGAGAAGTATAAAAAGAATGCGCTTATTAGATATTTTGTATTTAAAAAAACAATGGAAGATGAGGTTGTTGTGGCGCTTTTTAAGGCGCTAGAGGAAAGCGCATTGAATGATGGAATTTCAATACTATATTGTGTTGTAAATAGTGAGTTAATTGAAGAACTATTCACAAGACTTGGATTTGGAAAAAGAGAAGGGGCAAAATTATATATTGATGAAGAATTATTCGATTTATCTAAAAATATAAATGCATTTATTATGGAAAAGAGTCTCTTTCTGTATTAGTACCTTGAAAAAAAATATATCCTCAAGTATAATTAAGATAAATTTGAGGTGATTTTTATGTATGAATTAATAGACAAATATATTGATAAGTTAATAAATAATTCCACACCAGAATGCCCACTTTGGAATGTTGAGTTGATGCGTGCTGGTAAGGAGCCCAGATGGAATTATATTGATGGCTGTATGATGATGTCTTTATTATCTTTGTATGATCAGACCAAAGAACAAAAGTATTTAGATTTTGTTATATCATATATTGATTATTTTGTTCAAGAGAATGGAACAATTAAGACGTATGATTACGCAAATTATTCAACTGATGATATGGCAGAAAGTAGGGTATTGTTCGATTTATATAGAATTACAAAAAACGAAAAATATCGTAAAGCAATAGAAAACACATATAAACAAATTTTAGGACATCCAAGAACAAAAGAGGGAAATTTCTGGCATAAGAAAATATATCATGATCAGGTATGGCTTGATGGACTATATATGGCGCAAGTATTTTATATGCGTTATGATACTGAGTTTGGTGGAAAAACTCATTATAACGATATAATTAATCAATTTAAAAATGTTAGGAAATATATGTATGATCCAAACAAACATTTATATTATCACGGATACGATAGTGAAAAAACAATGTTTTGGGCAGATAAGGAAACTGGATTATCTAAGAATTTCTGGTTAAGAGCATGTGGATGGTATACGGTAGCTATTGCAGATATTTGTGGCTATATTGATGAGCAAATGTATGATGAATATCGCTTCTTTACATCATTATTAAAGGAGACAATTGATGGCTTACTTGAATATCAAGACCCTGAATCAAAAATGTTTTGGCAGGTTGTAGATAAAGCAAACTGTGAAGGAAATTATCTAGAGACTTCTGGATCTGTCATGATTGCGTATGCTATTTTGAAGGGTGTAAGACTTGGGGTATTGCCAAAGCGTTATCAGCAAATTGGATTAGATATATTTAACGGTACTTGCAATAAGTACTTAACAGAAAAAAATGGCGATTTGAACGTTGGTGGAATTTGCCTTGTTGCAGGTTTAGGTCCTGAGGATAATCCAAGAAGAGATGGTTCATATGAATATTACATTTCTGAGCCTGTAGTTGAAAATGATGCAAAAGGTGTAGGGCCATTAATTATGGCTTATTCTGAAGTAAAGAAAATTATTAATAATTAAATAAATATAGTCAAAAATAGAAGGGGCTGTGAAAAAACCTAGGTTTTGAGAAAAAACAAATTTAGGGCTTTC
>CAMEKY010000028.1 GCA_945921565.1 uncultured Clostridium sp.
AATACCGGTGGCTCAAAAAGAGAATATCGATGGCTCTTAAACTTCGTAATATTCAAACAAATAATATTTTTGAAATATGATAAAGGATATTATTGGAGAGAAAAAACTATGAAGGCTTGCACGCGAATAAGAATTAAGTTAATGTAAAATAGTGTTGTTTGATAACACTTGGTAACGGCTGAATCCTAAATAGTTCCCGAATTTAATATTTAAAATAAATCATCTAAAAGCAATAAAAACCCTTTATTAATGCTGTTTTTTCTAATTTTTGAGTTATTCAAAGCAATTCTCTAAGCGTTAATTTACAGTTATTTACATACAAATATTCATTTGGATTTATTCAAAAGACTCAAGGACTTCTCAACCTTGGGTCTTTTTTTGTTGTTTTTTCTTAAAATGGAATTTTGTGATTAAAGTTATCAATACGCTTGGAATTTTGTGATAAAAACTATTGAAAAACTTGGAATTTTGTGATAGTCTTATAATGGATAGCTGGTGATAGTATGTTAAAAAGAAAAATTGATTTGTATTTAACTGAATGGAAAAATCAAAAAGACAAATTACCTTTAATTATTAAAGGTGCACGACAAATTGGCAAAACTAAATCTATTGAAGAGTTTGCTAAAAACTATGATAGCTTAATAGAAATTAATTTTGCTCTTCAAAAAGAATATAAAGATATTTTTGATGATGGATTTGAAGTTGAAACAATCATAAAAAATATATCATTAAAAAATCGTCATTCAGTTTTTATTCCTGGTAAAACATTAATATTTTTTGATGAGATTCAAGATTGTATTAATTGTGCTACAAGTCTTAAGTCATTTAAATTAGATGGTAGATATGATGTAATATGCTCAGGATCTTTAATGGGAATCAATTATAAAGAAATTGAATCAGTAAGTGTTGGTTATAAAGAAGATTATGAAATGTATTCAATGGATTTCGAAGAATTCCTATGGGCCAAAGGATTTAAAGAATCACAAATTGAGGATTTATATAAAAAGATGTTATCATGTACTCCACTAGGAAAAGTAGAATATGATGAGTATTTAAAAGCATTTCACGAGTATATGATCGTTGGTGGAATGCCTAAGGTTGTGCAAACCTTTATAGATAATACTAATTTTCAAGGAACACTTAAGCTACAACGTCAAATAATACTAGATTATGAAGAAGATATAACAAAATATGCTGGTGGATTAGATAAAGGTAAAATCTTAAATGTATATCGAAAAATACCTTTATTTTTAGGAAAAGATAATAAGAAATTCCAAATATCTAAAGTATCTTCAGGTGCAAGAAATAGAGAATATGTTGGAGTTGTTGAATGGTTAACAAACGCTGGCATAATTAATCAATGCTACTGCATGGATACAGTAAAACTTCCACTTAAAGGAAATTACAATCCAGATAATTATAAACTTTATTTTATGGATACAGGATTACTTGTCGCTTCACTAGATGATGAAGCAGCAGAAGATTTAATGTTGAGTAGAAACTATGGGACATATAAAGGCGCTTTATACGAAAACATAGTTGGTGATATGTTGGTAAAGGCTGGATATTCATTGTTTTTCTACAGGAATGAAAAATCTACACTAGAAATGGACTTTTTTGTTAGGGATAAGCACACATTAATTCCTGTTGAAGTTAAAGCAAGAGATGGAGCAACAAAATCCTTAACAAAATTAATATCTGAAGACAAATACAGTGATATAAAATATGGCATAAAGTTGGCAGAGAAAAATATAGGATATAATGGTAAATTTTATACATTCCCATATTTTTTAACGTTCTTTTTAAAGAGGTTTTTGGCAGAAAAATAATATTTATTTTTGTGTAGTGAACAATTGTGGTGGACAAGACAAGAGAAATGTCATAACAAACATTGTGGATAAGCCAATTTTTTGCTTGGTTAAGCTCTTTTTGACAATTTATTGATGATAATTCTAGAATGATATATTATGTTATTTCTAAAGATTTATATAAAAGAGTTGGAATTAAATCAAAAAAGACTCAAGGACTTCGCAACCTTTGGTTTATTTTTGCAAAAAGGTGTAAATTGCTATCAAAAATCTGTTAAAGATTGTACGAGGATGAGAATTAAGTTAAAATAATGTTGTTTGATAACGCTTAGAAGCAGCTGGTTCCCTAGTCTTAGTATTTTATTTTATTAAAAAATGTGCTAATATTTATATAGAGAATAACTATAATTGCGAGGTGAGGGATATGACAATTTATGAAATAGCAAAGGAAGCCAAAACTTCTCCATCATCTGTCTCAAGGTATTTGAATCATGTAAAGATTAAAGAAGAAACAAAAAAAAGAATAGAGGCTGTTTTAAAAAAATATAATTTTAAGCCTAACCCGTTGGCTAGAGGATTGGTTTCTAAAAGTATGAAGACAATCGGTATTATTACAATTGATATTAGAAATAATCATTATGCTAATACTGCATATACTTTTGAACAAGAATTTAGAAAACGTGGTTACAGGATTATTATTTTTAATATTGCAGATCATTTTGAAAGAAGCACTGAATATATTAGAAATCTTTTGTCATATAATGTGGCTGGTATTGCATTGATTGGATCAATCTTTAACCAGTTTAATGATAATACTGAAATAATGAATATGCTAAAAGGAATACCTGTTGTATGTGCGAATGGACAATTAAATTTACCAAATGCCTTTAGTTTACTATCAGATGATAAATATGGTTGTGAGCTTTCAGTCAAGTATTTATATGAAAAGGGTAGAAGGAATATATTTTTGATTGTTGATTCATATACAGATAGTGCTTTAAATAAAATAGCAGGTTTTAAAGAATCACTGTCTCGATATGGACTATATTCTGATAAAAATATTATTAAAACATATTCAGGAATAGATGGTGGAGCTATTGCAGTTAAAATGCTTAAAAAACTTAATTGCGATTTTGACGCAATTGTTTGTATTGAAGATATTTTAGCTGTTGGAACAATAAACTGTTTAAAGGAACTTGGTTATGATGTTGGAATCGATGTTGATGTTATAGGATTTAATAATACATTGTATGCGTCTATGACACATCCATCGTTAACTACAGTTGATACAAAACCAAAATTGCAAGCAGAATTACTTTCTGAAATGTTGGATGATTGTATTAAGAATTCAAAAAGTGTTGAAACAATAACCATTAAACCAGAATTAGTTTTAAGAAAATCAGCATAAAATGTATGTTAGGATTTAATCCTAACTTTTTTTTAAAATTTGCCAACTCAAATTGTTCAGAAAAGATTAAATCTTAAAGAAAAAAAGAAAAGAGATATTTTATCTCTTTTCATATTTATGCGCTTTCTCTTACGACTAAATTTGGCTTATATGTCATAGAGGAGATTGGAGTACTACTTGATATTAAGCTTTGGAGCATTTGGGCTACCATATGTGCTTGATACTCAGGCTGAGTATCGACACTTGTTAGATTAGGCATAGTTATTTTTGAATAAATACTATTGTTAAATCCAATTACATCAACGTCTTTATAAACAACATAGCCATGATCTTGTAGTGAGTTCACAACACCTACAGCTATTGTATCCTCAGCACAAACAATCCCATCAAATTCTTGGCCTGAATTTAGTATTTTACCTAAAAATGTATATCCACCTTCAACACCAGGTATTACTTTAATGATATGATTTTCCCATTTAAGAGATAGTCTTTGCATAACCTTTTTAAACCCTTTTATTTTTTCAGCAGAGCTTGTTGTGTCTGAGTCATATACTAAAAAAATGTTTTTTCTATGTTTTTTATATAGGTGTTCAACACCAATTTCGATACCATAACCATCTGCTATCATTAAGCTATATGAATTTGGAACACTTAAGCAAAAGTTTAACGTGATAATCGGAATGTTTTTAAGTAAATTTAAAATTTCTAAATTTTCGTTTAATCTATCAAAAACAGAACCAAAAAAGCAAATTCCATCCACGTGATATGATAGTAAGTTGTTAATCGAAGCTTTTGTTTCCTCTATACTACCATGCGTGTTGCATATAATTATGTTGTATCCTATTTCACGAAATTCATTTTCTAAGTAATAAGCAGTAGTAGCGTAATGCGGAAGACGGATATCAATTAAGATAACCCCAATGGTTTTTGAACTATTAGAAGCTAGTCCTCTTGCGACAGCACTAGGAGTGAAATTATATTTTTTTAAAACAGATTCTATTCTTTTTTTTGTTTCTTCTTTAATTTTTATGTTGTTTAAATATCTTGATACAGAAGCAGGAGAAGTTTTAGCCTCTTTTGCTATATCATATATTGTCATTGTATCATCCACCCTACCAATTTATTATAAACTTTTTTTCACAAATGGTAAATATTTAGTGAAATGTTTTGGCAATAATTGTTATTCTGTTTTTAAAGCTTCAACGTACGCCATAATTAATGGAGAAATACCTTTGCCATCATTTTCTACAACTTTTCTATCAATATACATTTGATAAGAACCAGCATTCTTGTCATCACGATTTGCTGAAAGTCCAGCACCCAAGCAAATTCCACCCAAATTATAGTGACCATCACGTAAGAAGAAGTATTTATCTATTGTACCATAGAAGATATCAAGACCTATTTGTTTATATGATGAGTCAAGTGCATTTAATCTGCAAGCCTTTAAAATACTATACGCTATCATTAAACTACCTGATGTTTCTAAATAATTGCCATCGCGGCCGCCTTCATCCACAACCTGATAGAACATATGAGATTCCTTGTCAATATACTTAAGTAAACCATCGGTTACTGTTTTTATTCTAGTTTTTATAGTATCTTTTAAAATTAAATCATCGATTATTTCGTATACATCTACTAAAGCCATAATATACCAGCCATTTGCCCTAAGCCATACAACAGATGATTTACCATTAGATGGATCAGCCCATGGCATTATTTTGTCTTTATCGATATATTGCCCATCATAGCCGTGAACGTTTAAGGATCTTGCTTCATCCCATGTTAAATTACCTGCATTCTCAAGTTGGTATACAATGTCATAGTAGCCCATTGAGTCTTCGTATTTTTTTGTATACATAGCATAAAATGGAAGAATCATATATAGTCCATCAAGCCAAATTTGATTATAATATTTTATTTTATGCCAGAAATTTCCTTTAATACGAGGGATTTTCCGCAATTGCTCATTCATAAAGAAATCTATGCTACGACGGTATTTTTCATTATTTGTTTTGTCATATAAAGTAAATAATACTTTTGCCATATTACAGGTATCTGAATCATATCCTGAGGTTGTATAAGTGTTATAGTTGTTATAAAAGTATAAATCAACACTGCCATCATCTTTGACAAGTGGAGACATGAAATTTTCAATATAGTTAAAAAGCTTTTCATCTTTGTTGTGCTGATATAACTTGTCAAGAGCTACCATCATGCATCCATCAATATAAGTCCAGCCGGGTTTCTTTAAACCGATTAGAACTTCTTGGTTCCAAATTGGTTTTTCAACCGTTGAATTTTTAAGTAAATATTCAATATAATTATTAATTTTGTTTTTTATTTCTTGTTTCATTTTGCACCTCGTTATAATTAATTATTTTGAAATCGGTTTCTGTATTATGTTTAAAAAATAGCTGATTTTTGTTGAAAAAATAGCCTAATATATAAAGTTATTGTAAAGTAATTAAATAAATTTTTTTACTACATTTGCTAAGTTTATTCCAAATTTCACATGACCATATGCGCTAGGATGTAGCATATCTGATGATATATCTTCATAGCTATCAAGCAACTCGCTTAAAGGAATTAATGGTATATTGTATTTTTTAGCAATACAATGAAGCTCATTTGAATATAGAGTGTTTCTTTCATAATAAGGATCTTGTTCCTTATATATTTGGTATTTTTCTTTAAAAAAATCAACCGATGAAATGATAATTATTTTTTTCTTCGCGGAAGTTAATACTTCTAAAAAAGCAGAAACTCTTTTTGAAAATTCTTTTTCATCCATCATCCCTCGCATATTCATTCCTAACTCGAGTAAATAATAATCCGCATCAAGACTTTTAAGATATTCAGCCATTTCAAGTTCGCACAAGCAATTGCCAGAAAGAGCCTTATTTAATATATCGATGTGTAAGGAATTTCTAAGAATATTTATATATGAATATTCATAGCTGAACGAACCAACTCCTTCAGTAAATGATGAACCATAAGCGACCATTTTTGGCTTATTTAAGGTAAATTCTAAAGAATCCTCATCATCTATTTCGAATTCTGTAACTTGATATCCTCTTCCAAAAACAATCCTGAACATATTATCTGGATATTCAACAGAAGGCTTTGGACTGTAAGAGATATACCTTTCGTGGAGACCAATATTGAATTCATTTAAACCAATATTGACATTTTTTTCTTCAATTGAGTATGAACCAATATATAATGTAAGTTTCCCTGGTGCATTACTATGGAATTTAAAATGTAAATTTGATTTGTTTAAAACAATTCTTATTTCTATTCCAGTTGCACACAAGGCTTTTTCTTGGCCTCCTATGTGATTTTTATAGCCTAGTTTAGGAATTAGATCATCATTGAATCTAGCAAGCCTTTTATTAATTAGGCTACCATTTAATATTTGAAACATAAGCTCACCTCTAATTTAATTCTATATTAAAATAACGTGATGTCAAGATGCATGGTGCAAAAAAAACAAAAAAATATTTTTTTTCAATTAACTATTGACATCGGTTTCAGTAAACGCTATCATAATAGTAGGAAGGGTGATAAATCGACTGATTATTCGAATCTGAATAAATAGAGTAGTGTGATGAATATAATATTTGATCGAATTATCGGTTTGGATTTTTGGTTAAGAATTGATAAAAAAGATTAAGTGACTTGAATGTAACGGGAGAACAATTCTTCGCTCGTATAGTATAAAATAATATTTACTTTGAATTGAAGGAAGTGAATGTAGTGGAAAAATTAAAAAGCTTTGATTTATGGGTTTTTACAATTTTAATGATCTTATGTGAATTCTTATCATCGTTTTTCTTTAAGCAATTTAGCTCGGGATTCTATCTAAGTTTCGCAAGCTTGCTGTTTATCATACTCAGCATTAGATGGGGATGGATGTCAATATTTCCGTTTATACTATCAGGGATTCCCTTAATATTTACTCAAAGTATAGGAGTTGTGCATGGAATTCTATATTACTGCATAGCGAATACAATGGCAGTAATCCCAATTTTAATGTATGGGAAAAGGAATCGAAACAAAATATCCCAAAATCATTGGTATATGGTTTTATATTCGCTTCTAGTTTTAGTTTCCTTATCCTTAGGGAAAGGACTTATAATGTATATTTTAAATGGTGATATTAAAGGTTCATATGGATATTTTGTATCGATGATATTTACATTTGTTATCAACATAATTTTGTTATTACTTTTTACATCAGGGAAGTTTAATCATAAACTTGTATATGATATGAATGAATATTTAAAAGAGCAAAGAGCTCTTATGCAAGAAAAAGATCTGGGGCTTAAGATTAAAGAGAATCCAAACAATTTATGTGATGACGTAACTGATTTAGAAGTTAGTCTAACCAAAGTTGAAAAAGATGATGCAGAGAAAGGGGTGATAAATAATGGAACATGATGGAATTGAAATGCGAGAAGGTAAAAGTAAAGCGATAGTTAATGAGGTCAAGAAAAGATGGCAGCTTTATGTATTACTTATTCCTATTGTCATATGGTTTGCAATGTTCGCTTATAAGCCGATGACGGGACTAATAGTTGCATTTAAAAGATATGACGCAATTGATGGTATCCTTGGTAGTGATTTTAAGGGCCTTGGAAACTTTGTAAACATTGTCTCGGGTGTAAATAAGGATGCGTTCTGGGGAGCATTTAGAAATACATTTATCATAAGTGCATATGGACTGATGTATGGTTTCCCAATTCCTATTATTCTAGCTTTATTCTTTAGTGAGATTAGAAGTGAAGGATATAGAAAGATTGCGCAAACTATTACATATTTACCTCACTTCTTATCAGAGGTTACTATTACAGGTATTGTAATTACATTAGTATATACAGGAAAAAGCTCGACCGGTGTTGTGGCTCAACTTCTGTATAACTTGAACATTGTTCCAGAGGGTACAAAGATAATAGACTCGGCAAACTATTTTAGGCCTATGTATATTATTACTGGAATTTGGAAGGAAAGCGGATATAATTCGATAGTATACTTCTCAGCAATTGTTGGTATTTCCCCAGTTATGTATGAAGCGCTAAGAGTAGATGGTGGTAACAAGTGGCAAGAAATTAGATACGTTACTATCCCAGGAATGGCGCCTACATTGATAATCATGATTATTATGCGTATTGGTAAGATGCTGTCGGTTGGATACGAGAGAGTTTTACTACTATATAATCCTAATACGTATATGACGGCAGACGTATTGTCAACGTTTGAACAGCGCTTAGGTATTCAAACAGGTAACTTTGGTTTAGGATCGGCCGTTGGTATATTTAATTCGGTTATTGGTTTTGCGTTAGTAATTGGTGCTAATGCAATTAGTAGACAGGTGTCTAAGACTTCGTTATGGTAGGTGTAAGAGAATGAAAGTGTTTGAAAGAAGTAGTAAAAGTGAAATAATTTTCAAAGTAATTTCATACTTATTTGTTACGATATTTGCATTACTCTGCTTATATCCTATCGTATATGCATTTAGTGTATCAATAAGTGGTAAGGTTGCTTATGAATCAGGAGAAATAGTTTTATTTCCAAAGGAATTAACAATTCAAGCGTATAAAATGGTTCTATATGATAAAAGTTTCTGGATTTCATATACGAACACATTGTTCTATACAGTATTTGGTACTGCATGGAGTATGTTTGTCTCATTAACTGGTGCATATGTATTATCAAAAAATACCTTAATGGGAAAGAGAAAATGGAATTTCTTGTTAGTATTTACTATGTGGTTTAGCGCAGGTATGATACCTCAATATCTAAATTATAAGCAATTAGGTGTAGATAACAAGTGGGGTATGGTTATAGCGTTTGGTATTCAAGCTTATAATATTATCCTATTAAGAAATGCGTTTAGCTCAATTCCAACTGAAATAGAAGAGGCTGCTACAATTGATGGAGCTAATGAATTTCAGATATTCAGTAAAATCTATATTCCAATGTCTGGTGCATCAATTGCAACTGTCACACTATTTTATGCAATTAGTCGATGGAACGGATATTACTGGTCAAAAATGTTATTAAGGGAGTCTAGTGAGATACCTTTACAAGTATATCTAAGAACGTTAATTGAAACATATCAAAAATTATATGATGAATCAGTTGTAGTATTAGATTATGCTGCTGACAGTTTAATATATGCAATTATTATATGTTCAATTATCCCGGTATTGGTTATTTATCCTTACATTCAAAAGTATTTTGCTCGTGGAGTAAATATGGGTGGAGTTAAAGGATAGAAAATAAAAAAAAGAAAAATAGGAGGAAAAAATGAAAAAAAGAATTATAGGCACATTATTAGGAGCATGTGCAGTTGCTACTTTAGTTGCTTGTGGTGGAGGTTCAAACAATCCAACCACTACTCAGAAAGTCAGCGATGATTTAACTAAAAACGTCGAACTAAAACTTAATATGGCATATGGTAATCAACAACGTACTGTTACTTACCAGCAATCAACTCCATTGGTAATGCCAGATGGAAACACAAGTATTGTACAAGGACAATTAAAGCCAATGTGGCAAGAAATTGGAAAGAATCTAAATATCAATTTCAAGGATATTACGGTTCAAGCACAAAAATCATCAGAAATGATCACTACTGCAGCAGCTACAGGATTTACAGATGCTGTAGTATACGGTGGTAATAACATTTCTGACAAATTAATGAGCTATGGTGTAAATGGTAATTTTGTTAGTATTTCAAGTTTAATCCAAAAGGGATTAATGCCAGACTTAGAAAGATATCTAAATGAAAATCCAAATGTAAAGAAGTATATTACTGCTTATGATGGAAATATTTATCATATTCCATATATTGCAGAGGTTGGACAATTCGCTCGTGATTTCCATATGCGTCAGTCGTGGGTAGAAAAATTATTAGATGCTAGTGACAAAGCTAATTATGATACTGGAACAAAGATTGATGTAAAATATAATGGATTCTGGACAGGAGATAAAGCTAGAACAGGTTCTAATGGTGGAACTGTTACTCCGAAAACAGGCGTAAACATTACTAAAAAAACTAATCAAAATATTATAACATTAATGAACAATTTGTCTGTTAAAGATGGAGATTCTTTAGCAAAGTGTCTAGTTCAATATATTAATGATAATTATGATTATACTAAACCAAGTGAATTATATTTAGGAGCTAAAGCTGCTTATGATATTGATGAATTGATTGCTTTATTTAGAGTTATTAAGGCAAACCCTCAGTATTTAACAGATGGTAAAGCTACTGAAGTAGAGTGTTATTTCTCTCGTCAGTCAAGCTATCGTGAAGATTTGTTAAGATTTGGTACTTACTTTGATGGTGTAAAGGTTCATGGCTCTGACTCTTATGGTTCTCGTTGGTATATCGATAATGATGGACAAATTCAATATACTTATTCTCAAGAGTCTTTATATAACGTACTAGGATACTTATCAGAAATAGAAGCAGAAGGATTAATCTATTCAGATTTGTATGATACGGCTAATAAATCAAATTTCCGTACTCAACTATATGGTAGTGATTCTGCAGCTGCTCCTAAATTTGGATTTATGACTTATGATTTTACTGCATCAACTACTGCAGATTCTTTAAATCCAGATATTGTTGGTGTTCTACCTCCAGTATCTAGAGTAAATGGTGTATGGCAATACTATATGGATAACTCACGTGTTATTAAACCAGACGGATGGTCAATTTCAAGTGCTGCCTCTGATGAACAAATCACTCGTGCTGCAACGCTATTTAATTATTTCTTTAGTGACAAAGGTTATAAACTTCAAAATTATGGCTTAGATTCAATGTTATCATCAGAAGTGTTTACTGGACCAGATGGAAAGACATATCCTAAGTATAACGATTGGACACTTAATGCTGCTAAGCAATTTACAAAGGGTGACTTATCTTCATTCTTACGTGATTATGTTGGATCATTAATGCCAATTGGATATGCAAAGGAAATTGGATTTGAATATCAGTATACATCTGAGCGTGGATTTGCTGCATGGAAATTATTACAAGAATCTACATGTACTATTCCTACATATGCTGGAAATGGTCCTGCTGGAACTAATAAGAATTATTATACAATTATACCTCCAGTATTCTCATTTACTAAGAAACAAACTGAGGTTATTGCTAATGAAACAAGTTTGGATGCAGATGGATTTAATGAGTTTATGTTTAATATAATTAAATATAAGACTAAGGGTGGAGCTCCTACCGGAACTGTAGTACCTATGAATTATACTGACTATTATAAAGTGTTTACAGATGCTGGTCTTGATGTATATGTAAGAACATATCAAGCTGCTTATACAGCAATGAGTAGCTAAAAATGATCTTGAAATAGTCAAAGGCGCAAGCCTTTGGCTGTTTGCAAGGTGAATAGCATTCATTATTTAATCTGGTATTTTCAACATATAATTCTCTTTTCTCTTTTTTAAACATGTCATTACAATTTTTTGAAGATTAAATTTTAATTCTATTTATCTTGCAAACAGCAATAAAAAAAAGGAGTTGCTTAAAATGAAAAAATTATTTAAATTACAGAAGATTATGTTTTTTGTATATTTGATAATGTTAGTTGTGAGTGCAATCTATTCGTTATCATTTATGACATCATATCAAGACCTGTTTGGTTTTAGTTTGTCTAAGAATCAAGGGATTATATCATTTTATGATAATATGATATCTTTCAATAATATGATATTTTGGTTTTCATTAATTGGATGTATTTCAATTTTAGCTATGTTTATGCTTGAATTAAAATCAAAAATCCCTGATAAATTTGCGTTAATTGTAACAAGTGCATTTATTATAGTAAATATAGTGCTATGTATAATTAGCTTCGTTAAGCTACCACAACTTATGAGTGAATATAATGCTGTTGATTTCACTTATATGTATCTTGAAGATACAAGTTTGACTAAGGATTCGGTTTATGTTCTTAAGTATTCTACATTTTATTTAGGCTATGCTCTTTATACTGTATTAGGTATAACATCATTAGGATTTGGTACTATTTTATGGATTAATAATATAAAGTATACAAAGCAATTAAAGGATGGTGAGTGTAATGATGCAACAGAATAACGAAAAACTTCTAACTCAGATTCAACAGCTAGATGAAAGAAATGCTTATTTATCGAGGAAATATAATTTCGTAATTAATCTAGACATTGAAAGTTTCAAGAAATACTATAAAGGAAATGAAGTTATTGATAACGATATAAATATTAATGACGACATTTATAACACTGTTATAGCAAAGGGAGCTAAGATTGTAAAAAAACTAGATTCTGGAATATCTAATGAAGAAATTGATAATGAATTTCATGATTGGAAGGATCAAATCGGATATGATTTAAAACTCTCTATCGATAAAAATAATCGCAAAATCAAACATATTAAAGATAGGATTAACTGGAATAATTTATCTGAAAATGATAAAAAAGATTTTAAGGTAGATATTACATTTTATAAGGCAAATGTTTCAGGTTATTGGTTAGTATTATCAACTGTGCTAATTTCATTATTATCTTTAATATCTTTACTAGATGTAATGGAAAAGAGCTTTTGGGTAGCCATTGTTGTCTTGTTAAATATTGCATTCTTGTTGTTTTTATTTACAGCAGCCATAAAGGTGAAAAACTACAAAAATGTTTTAAATGTACCATTAATCGTCTTTGGTGTTTATATTTTACTTAGATTATTTGTCTTATATCCATATTTAGTAAAAATAGATTACTCACTATTAAGTGGTGGTGGAAAATTTTTGATTTATGCAGGATCAATTTATATTGCTGTAGTATCAATTTATGTTGGCGTAACCTCACAGATTAAAATCGATAGACAGCTTAAATTCATTGAGGCTGGAAAAATAACTCAAAAACATTTATCAAAGTAGGTGAAATAAAATGGCAAAATTAAGTTTGAAAAACATTAATAAAATCTATCCAAATGGATTTCACGCCATTCATGATTTTAATCTAGAGATTGATGATGGTGAGTTTATTGTATTTGTTGGTCCATCTGGTTGTGGTAAATCAACAATGTTAAGAATGATTGCTGGTTTAGAGGAAATTACAAGTGGAGAATTTACAATTGATGGCGAAAAAGTTAACAAACTTGCACCTGTAGATAGAGATGTTGCGATGGTTTTCCAAAACTATGCTCTATATTACAATATGTCTGTATATGATAATATTGGTATTTCATTAAAAATTAGACATGAACAGAAACAAGTGATTCATAAAGAAGTTAAAGATGCGGCCGAACGATTTGATTTATCAGAATACTTAAATCGTTTCCCAGCTAATTTGTCAGGTGGACAACGTCAAAGGGTTGCATTAGGAAGAACTGTAGTACGAAATCCAAAGGTATTCTTAATGGATGAGCCTTTATCAAATCTAGATGCTAAACTAAGATCAAAGACAAGAAGTGAAATTGTTCAATTGCAAAAGAGCTTAGGGACAACTACAATCTATGTAACACACGATCAAATTGAAGCCATGACGATGGCTGATCGAATCGTCATTATGAAGGATGGAGTTATTCAACAGGTTGGTAAGCCATCAGAGCTTTACGATCTACCTAGTAATATATTTGTTGCACAGTTTATTGGAACTCCTTCAATGAATATGATTGAAGGGAAAATAGATGGAAATAAATTTGTATCAAATTCTTTAACTATTACTATTCCGGACGAAGATTTAAAAAAATTAGAACCATATCAAGGACAAGAGGTAATATTAGGAGTAAGACCAGAGGATATTTGTACTGATGGAATTACTATGAATGAATATCCAAATTCTATTGTTGAAATGAATGTTGAATTATCTGAATTTTTGGGTAAAGAATATTATGTTCATTTGAATATAAACAATTTAAACTTGATTGCGAGAATTAACAGTAGAGATGATGTGGATGTAGATAAAATGAAGATTGTATTTAATATGAAGAAGGTTCATTTCTTTGACAAAAACACAACTTCTAGAATAGTGGAGGATTAAGTATATGAATGAAGAAAAGGTTAAAGTTAATCCGGTAAAAAAGGTTGGATTAGGCTTATTAAAACTATTTAAGAAAATTGGGGTATCATTCGTAAATAATCCATCTGTATTTGCTAAATATTTCATTTCCGCAGTGGCTCTAATGCATTTAGTTTTATCAAGTATTCAAATAACTACTATTACAGTGTTGGAAAATGAGATTTGTGGTGTTGCGATGTTTTTGTTCATCTTATTTGGATTAGTATGCTTATTTAATGCAATAAGGTTAAAGCAATTTACTATTAAAAAAATGATATTTCCAATAGTCATGTTGCTTGTATGTATAGGCACTGGATTATGGTTAGTTTCAATTTATTTTGAAAGATTAAATAATCAACAGGTACTAGATCATTCTGTAGTTGTAAAAGGAATAGTTTTTAGTTTTATAATTGTTGGATGCTATCTATTAGGATTAGTTCAAACAATTAGAGCATATTTTATTGCAAAAAAAGTACAATAAGGAGCTATATAATTATGAACAACAGTGAAAAAGACGTAAGCGAAAAAAGAACATTATGGAGTAAAATCAGTGATAATAAGAAGGTAACATTCTTCCGTTGGTGGTTTGAAGGCGCAGTATACTTTTTTATTGCTTGGGGTACCCAATTAGCTATGAGTACAGATCCACTTGATTTACTATTTGTTTTAGCTATAGTTACTACAGTTGTGCATATTTTTATCTTCAATCCGATATGTTACGCTATGTTTGACATCGAAAGACAAGGATACATAATTAATAAAAAGTATTATGAAAGAAAAATATGGGAAGGTGTTTTGAATTATTTAGGAGAATTCTTTAGATGCTTAATTACTGTTATGTTAGTGTTTGCTTCATATCAAGGAATAAATAAAGCGATAATTGCTATATTTAATTATACAAAAGACGTTGTAGTACTTAAGGGTGAACCAATTATTTATTCGACATTGTTTATAATATTTTATATCTTGATTGGATGGATTTGTCTACAAGCTGCATCCTTAGTGTCAAAAATAAAAACAAGTAAGAAAAGCAAAACAGGAAAGAAAGAGAAAATAGGTAAAAAAGAATGATATTTATTGAAGATTTCGATGCTTTAAAGAAGGATATTTTATCATCAAAAA
The DNA here is from genome assembly GCA_945921565.1 of uncultured Clostridium sp. Lineage (GTDB taxonomy): Bacteria > Bacillota_I > Bacilli_A > Acholeplasmatales > Anaeroplasmataceae > CAG-307. Next base: position 15,406 of record CAMEKY010000028.1, read on the forward strand.
AAAATCATTTCTATCGCTTAATTGATCAAGCTGATAGCTATCACAATTTTAAATTATCCGATACTCCACCTTTAGAAAGTACAACGTATTTTTGTCAAGCAATATTAAATCTTAGCTTGGCTTATAAGTTAACATCAGATCAAAGATATTTAGATGATGCTATAAGATTTATTGATACAGTATGCAATTATCCATATTGGGGAAATGCTCATCTAGTAAATGTAGATTTAAGTGCATCTTGGATTTTGTTTGGCTTATCACTGGCGTATGATTGGTTATCAGACATCTTAAATCCAACTTTTAAAAAGAAAATTTTAGATAAGTTAGTTTTGCAGTCTTCAATTATGTATGATTATAAAAAGGCAAATGAAGGTAAAGGATGGGCAACAAATTATTTTCAAAATCATAATTGGATTAATATGACAGGTCTTGCAGCATGTGGATATGCTATTAAAAGAGAATATCCGGATGCAGCTAAGTACATTCAAGAAGCTAAGAATAATTTCAAACTTGTCTTTGAATACTTGCCTGACGATGGTTCTGATTATGAAGGCGTTGCATATTGGCGGTATGGAGTATATTGGCTGCTTGTGTATGCAGAACTATTAAAGAATCAAGAAGGATATAATTATTTTGAGAAATCTAATTTCTTAAAAAATACATTTTATTATCGCTTTTATCAATCTGCAAGTGAATTAAAAAAACAATTAAATTTTGGGGATTGTCATGATAGGTATAGTGGACATAGTGCTGCAATGTATTATAAATTTGCAAGTGAATATAATGACATTTATGCCCAAACGTATGGTAATATGGTTTCAAATGAGCTAAGATTTGAAGAACAATACCAAAGCAAGATTAAGCCTGGTATATTGCCAGAAGCTTGGCTGGAGCTTTTATGGTATAACCCAAATATTAAATGTGGCTCATTTGATGATTTGCCTTTGGTTCGTAAATTAGACGATTTAGGACTTATTACGATACGTGATGGCTTTGGACCCGATTCAACGGTATTGTCAGCAAAGTGCGGATATCCGGGAGGCAAGAAGCAATGGCATATTGGAACAGAATATATCCAAAAGGATAATAAATGGATAATGGCATTGTCACACAATCATTCAGATAATTTATCATTTATTTTAACGAAGGGGCATTCATATTTAGTAATTGATGAAGGGTATAATCGTAATATTATGCCAAATCATCACAACGTTTTGTTAGTTGATGGTCTATATGCTGATTCATTAAACTGTAATGATGTGTATATGTCATCAATTAAAAAAAGACTGGAAGAATACCCAGATTACAATATGGATAACTATTATGGAGAAATTAAAACATTTAATTCAAATAATGGCGTTACATATTTTGAAATGGAAAATACAAATATCTATCCTCTTAATTTAAAGATGAAGAAGGTTAGTAGATTTATATTAACAAATAATCTTAAATATATTGTTTTGATCGATACGTTTATAAGTGATAATAATCATTTATATCAAAGTGTATTTAATACAGACACTCAGTTACAGCAACTTAGTGAAAATAGGTTCTATCAAAAAAATGGGATAGAGGAAATGTATCTAACTACATATTGTGAAAGTGAACTTTCAGTTAGGTATGAAAAAAATATTATTAAAAGTGTAATGACTACACAAGAGCCTGATAAATATATGCTCCAAGATTTAAATTGCCTTATGCTTGGTAATGTTAAACCTAATAAGAAGCATATTCAAATTTCAGTAATAACATTTAACAAGAATCAATATGTTGAAATAACAAATGAATATATAAAAATTGGTGAAGATACCCTTAATATTTATGACGGAGAATATGTCTTTAATGGAGGGTGTCATATAAAAACAGATTAGAGGTTATATTAATGAAATATTTAAATGAAAAATATGTTGAATCTATCAATAAGAATCCAAAATATAAGGAAGCTATTATAAACTTTAAAAATGATGTTGATAGTTTTTTTGGTGATTTTCATGATGATCCAGCGTTAATTAGTGAATGGGGACATAACTATTTTTGTGATTTTGATGGTGGAAGATTAATATTTGATT
>CAMEKY010000029.1 GCA_945921565.1 uncultured Clostridium sp.
ATGATACACTTAAGGGCGGAATTGAAGCTATGATTTTAGATGAGGTTCCTGGCGTTATTGCGGTAGAAAACGTTAAAGAGTAGGTAAGGTATTTATGAGTTGTTTAAGCTTTAATTATGATAATGTGAAATCATTTATCAAGGATGATTTTAATAAAACATTAGAGGATGCGATTAATTCTTTTGATGTGCTTATGTCAAAAGAAGGCCTTGGTAATGACTATTTAGGGTGGTTAGATTTACCAAATAATTATGATAAGGATGAATTTGCTCGTATTAAAGATGCTGCAAAGGAAATAAGAGAGAATTCAGATGTTTTAGTTGTTGTTGGAATTGGCGGTTCATATCTTGGTGCTAGAAGTGCAATTGAAATGCTTAAAGGATATTTTGTAAAGCAGGATATTGAAATTATTTTTGCGGGAAATCAAATGTCTTCAACATATTTATCAGAGCTACTTTCATATTTAGATGATAAGGATTTTAGCATTAATGTTATATCAAAGTCTGGTACTACGACTGAGCCTGCAATTGCGTTTAGAGCGCTTAAGGCTAAGGCTATCAAGAAATATGGTGTAGATGGTGCTAGAAAAAGAATATATGCAACAACTGATAAGGCAAAGGGTGCTTTAAAGACTATGGCATCAAAGGAGGGCTATCAAACATTTGTTGTTCCTGATGATGTTGGCGGAAGATTTTCTGTTTTAACCGCTGTTGGTTTATTACCTATAGCGGCTATGGGAATTGATATTGATTTAATGATGATGGGTGCTAAGGATGCATTAAAGCTAACGCATAAAAGAAGTAAGAATAATCCGGCAATTTATTATGCCGCTTTAAGAAATTACTTATATAATAATGGCTACGATATAGAGCTTCTTGTTAATTATGAGCCATGCCTAAATTACTTTTCTGAATGGTGGAAACAGCTATTTGGCGAATCTGAGGGTAAGAATCATAAAGGAATATATCCTTCAAGCGTATCTTTTACTACAGACCTACATTCCCTTGGTCAAATGATTCAGGATGGAAAACGCCATTTCTTTGAAACTGTATTACTTGTGAAAAAACCTATTTGTGATCTAGACATTTTAGAAGATGAAGAGAATCTTGATGGTCTTAATTATTTAGTTGGCAAGAGCGTTGATGATGTAAATCAAACTGCTGCAAAAGCTACAAGTATTGCTCACACAGATGGTGGAGTACCTAATATGTTTATTGAAATTGAAAAAATAGATGCATATACATATGGCTATTTAGTATATTTCTTTATGATGAGCTGTGGTATTTCTGCGTATACATTAGGAGTAAATCCATTTAATCAACCAGGAGTCGAGGATTATAAGAAAAATATGTTTGCGCTTTTAAATAAGCCTGGGTATGAAGAATTACGTAAAGATTTATTAAAAAAATAAATAATGTTAAAAAATATCATCATACTAAAAGTGGTGATATTTTGTTTTATAAGGTCAAAAAAAATAGAAATAACGTTCGTTTATGGCTTAGTGCTGTTAATCCACCTTTTAGTATAGACGAAAGTGAGGTTGTTGCACTTGATGATGAAATTATTAAATTCGCATTTAATAATGAGTTATCAAATGAGTTTACAGGCGAAGTAGATGAAGAAGAGTATGAAAAAACCAAAGAAATATAAAAATAAAGGTGTTTTATTTTGGATTCCATGGTATAATTGAAGAAATGATATGGAGGAAATATTATTATGAAATTAACAACAATAAGTAATACTTATTCATTTTTTGGAAATTTTAGTAAGCTAAACAATTTAAAGGGTGAGATTCAAAAGGCATTTGAGGGATATACATTCCAAGAGGGGAAAGAAAACTTACCTAATGGTGTTCAAGCAAATGTTTATCGTGCCTCAAATGTTAATAAGGCAGTTGTAATTAGAGCCTTTCGTATTGATTTTGAATTTGGTTTTAACGATACAGAAACTGAACAAGATTTTATAAGCTTTGTTGAGGATGCAGCTGCTAAGATTAATTTGGTTTTAGGTGTTAAAGGAAATAGAATTGCGTTTAGTTCTGTAGAATTTATTAATAATGATGAGAACGTTGCATTAAACAAAGCAAATGAATTATTTAATATTGCAAGCGTATATGGTGCACCCGCAAATGAGCTTAATATCCGTGTTAACCATGTAAAGACAATCGGAGAAGAAACATTTAATTCAGTTCTAATCTTCCAAGATGGACAGGTTACAAATAATAAGACTGGAGAAAAAACAAAAGCATTGTTTATAAATAAGGATATTAATACTTTAGTTACAAACCAAGCAGAAAGATTTACATTAAAGGATACTGAGAAGTATCTATCTGATATGATGTTAGAATCAAAAGAGCGTACAAATAATCTTGTTGATAAGATAAATGCTTAGCGAAGTGTATTCACAAAAATTGACCGTAAATTTAGATTTATGGTCTTTTTTTCCGACTTAGTTTAATCTGATAATAAATAGATGAAATATTTTTGCCAAAATGTTTGACAAAACTTGTCGATTTCATTATAATACAATTGTTTTAAAACGTTCGTTGCAAAACGAGATTAAATATTATAGAGAAGGAGTAGTATAATTCTTTGATTATACACATAATAATATGCCACCTAAAGCTAAATTTACAAAAGATGAGATAGTAGATGCTGCATTTCAAATAGTAAGAGAAAATGGATTATCTAGTTTAACCGCGAGAACCCTTGGTGCAAAATTAGGATCATCAGCCAGACCCATATTTACTGTATTTACAGGGATGGAAGATGTTATTAGCGAGGTTAAGGTTAAAGCTAAAGAGGAATATAACAAATATATTTCATACGCAATGAATCAAACTGAAGATAAACCTTTTAAAATGGTAGGATATATGTATATAAAGTTTGCTCAAAACGAATCAAATTTATTTAGACTTCTATTTATGTCAGATGATTATTCTTTATATGATTCAATTGAGGCACATCCTCTTTTAGATGAAAATTATGAGCGTGTTAGTATGCTAGTTAAGGATTACTTTCATACAAGTATTGAAAATGCCAAGAAGTTATTTGAGCATTTATGGATTTTTAGTCATGGAATTGCATCACTTTGTGCGACTAATAGCTGCAAATTTACTGATGATGAGATCAAGAATATGCTTTCTTTTGTTGCGCAATCGTTATTTATGAAAATGGGAATTAAGATTGGAAATTAGCTTCCAATCTTTTATTATTCATATTATGGAGAATTGTTTGAAAAAAAGATACAAAGTTTGGCTTTTATTTAATGAAAAATTTATTTAAATATAGTATAATATTAATTGGAACAAAACGATTAAAAATTAAAGGAGGAGATATAATGAAAAAAGTAGATTATTCAAGTGAAGAATATTTTAATAAGCTAGATGCTTATTGGCGTGCAGCAAATTATTTAGGAGCTGCTCAATTGTATTTACTAGATAATCCTTTATTACAAAGGCCACTAAAAAGAGAAGATGTAAAGAAAAAAATAGTTGGTCACTGGGGAACAGTACCTGGGCAAAATTTTGTATATGCTCATTTAAATAGAGTAATTAACAAATATGATCTTGATATGTTATTGATATCAGGCCCAGGACATGGCGGAAATTTTTTCGTTGCCAATTCATATTTAGAGGGAAGGTACTCAGAGGTATATCCTAATGTATCTGAGGATATAGAAGGATTAAAGAGATTGTGCAAGCAATTCTCTTTCCCAGGAGGTATTTCATCACATGTAGCACCAGAAACTCCAGGTTCTATTAACGAAGGTGGAGAATTAGGATACAGCTTAGCGCATGCATTTGGAGCTGTATTTGATAACGAAAATTTAATTGCAGCTGTCACAGTAGGTGATGGAGAAGCAGAAACAGGACCTCTTGCCACATCATGGCAAGCTAATAAATTCCTAAATCCAAAGGGTGATGGAGCAGTTTTACCAATTTTGCATTTAAATGGATATAAGATTGCGAACCCAACTGTATTTGGTAGAATGTCACATGATGAAATTAATTGGTTCTTTAAGGGCTGTGGATGGGAGCCTATTTTTGTTGAGGGCTCTGATCCAATGACAATGCACCATTTAATGGCTAAGGCTTTAGATAAATGTATTGAAAAAATAAAGTCAATTTGGAAGGATGCAAGAGAAAAAGGTAAAACAGGTAAGGTTGTTTGGCCTATGATTGTACTTCGCTCTCCTAAGGGTTGGACTGGTCCAAAGGAAGTAGATGGAAAGAAAATTGAAGGTTCATTTAGAGCTCATCAGGTTCCTATTACAATGGAGAAGCCTGAGCATTTAGGACTACTTGAGGATTGGCTAAGAAGCTATCATCCTGAGGAGTTATTTACTGCAGATGGTAAACTTATTCCAGAACTAAAGGAACTAGCTCCTAAGGGACATTCACGTATAAGTGCAAATCCACATACAAATGGTGGAAGGTTACTTACAGATTTAAGACTTCCTGATTTCAGAGATTATGCATTAAACTTTGATAAACCAGGGTCAATTGAATCTCAGGATATGATTAATTTAGGTGCATATGTAAGAGATGTATTTAAGTTAAATGAAGAAACTAAAAATTTCCGCATTTTTGGTCCGGATGAAACAGCATCAAACCGTTTAACAAAGGTATTTGAGGCTACTAATCGCGACTGGAATAGCGAACTACTAGATAGCGATGAATTTTTAGCAGCTGATGGTAGAGTAATGGATTCAATGCTATCTGAGCATTTATGTGAGGGATGGCTTGAGGGATATTTACTTACTGGTCGTCATGGATTCTTTGCATCATATGAAGCGTTTATTAGAGTCGTTGATTCAATGGTAAGTCAGCATGCTAAGTGGTTAAAGGTTTGTAAACAGCTTCCTTGGCGTGCTAATATTGCGTCACTTAACCTAATTTTATCTTCAAATGTATGGCAACAGGACCATAATGGATATACTCACCAAGACCCTGGCTTCCTAGATCATATTGCAAATAAAAAGCCAGATGTTGAGCGTATATACCTACCACCAGATACAAACTGTTTATTATCAACATTTGATCATGTAATTCGTTCAAAGAATTATGTTAATGTAATTGTAACAAGTAAGCATCCACGTCCTCAATGGCTAACAATGGATCAAGCTGTAGCACATTGTACACAGGGTGTATCAATATGGCAATGGGCATCTAATGATAAGGGAGAAGAACCAGATGTTGTAATTGCATGTGCTGGTGAAACTCCAACACTTGAGGCACTTGCAGCAGTTACAATACTAAGAGATAATATGCCTGAGCTAAAGATTAGATTTATTAATGTAGTAGATTTAATGAAGCTTGAGTCAAACACTAAGCATCCACATGGCTTAACAGATGAGGCATATGATGCATTATTTACTAAGAATCGTCCAATTATTTTTGCATTCCATGGCTATCCTACATTAATTCATGAATTAACATATTTAAGAAAGAATCGTAATTTACATGTATTTGGATATCAAGAAGAGGGTACTATTACTACTCCATTTGATATGCGTGTTCAAAATGAAATTGACCGTTATCATTTAGTAATTGCAGTTATTAATAGCTTACCTGAGCTAGGTAATAAGGGATCATATTTACTTCAAGAAATGCGTGATCGTCTAGTTAATCAAAAGAATTATATTAATGAATACGGAGAGGATATGCCAGAGGTTAAGGATTGGAAATGGCATACACCACAAGATAAATAATTTATGAAACTATTCAAGCATTTTATCACAATTACTCGCCATCGTCATATGGTGATGAGATATTGTTTTTCGTGTGGATTATATAAACAAGGCTTACTGCATGACTTATCTAAATATGGGTTTACAGAATTCATTTCTGGTGTAAAATATTACCAAGGAACATATTCTCCACACTATAACCAAAGGAAGGCTTTAGGCTATAGTGCAGCATGGCTTCACCATAAGGGAAGAAATAAGCATCATAGCGAGTATTGGTTTGATATAATAGATGGAAAATATCAGCCAGTAAAAATGCCATCTCGTTATGTTGGCGAGATGATTTGTGATAGAATAGCTGCGTCAAAAATTTATAATAGAGGTCATTTTGATAGATCAATTCCATTAAATTATTTTCTTAATGAGATTGATCGAATTATAATGCATGAGGAAACGAAACAACTAACAATTAAATTATTAACAATGTATAAAGATGAAGGTCAAAAGGCTACATTTAAATACATAAAAAAACATTTGAGAAATAATGCTTAGCATATTTGCTAGGCATTAATTTTTTTATGCTGGATATAATTTAATTGGTGATTAATACGAAAAAAATATTGTTTCTTATTGTTTTACTCTTTAGCTTCCCAATTGTTATAAATTACAAAAATGATAAAAAAATCATTGTTATAGATGCTGGGCATGATTGCATATTTGACAAAGGAGCTTCAGTGGGTACTGTTTATGAAGGAGTTATTAATTTAGCCATTGCTAAAAAGCTTGAGGATTTGTTTGTTAAAAATGATTTTAAAGTTGTAATGACTAGAGAAGATGAAAACCATCTATGTAAAAATGAATTTATTAAAAAAGAAGATATGCAAAAAAGATGTCAAATAATAAATAGTAGTAATTGCACCTTTTTTCTCTCAATTCATTTAAATATTTTTCCAGCCTCTAAATATCGTGGAGCAGAAGTATATTATAGCGGTAATAATAAAAGTAATGAATTATTGGCAGGTGCCATTTTAAATCAAATTAAAACGGAATTAAATAATACAAGTCGAAACATTAAGAAAACAGATTCTTTATATTTGCTCAATAATGTAACAAGCCCAGGTTGTTTAATTGAGTGTGGCTTTATGTCAAATGAAGAGGAATTGATGTTACTTCAAAACGAAGAATATCAAAAAAGGATTTCAGCAGCAATTTTTAACGGAACGATGTTATATTTAAATGTTGTATAAGAATTAATTAAATGCTAAAATTTTTATAGGTAGGTGATAGTTTGAAGGCATATATAAATAGTATTTTGAACTTTTTAAAAAAATATTGGGGATTTATAGTTTTCTTTGCCTTATATGTCCTTATTACCTATTTATTTCATGTGACTAGCTGTATGACAAAGCTAATTTTTGGTATTCCATGTCCTGGTTGTGGATTATCAAGAGCATTTATGGTATTTATTAGATTTGATTTTAAGAGTGTTATTTACTATAATGCGACATTGCTTATAATGCCTTTATTAATATTCGTTATTATTTTTAAGGATGTAAATTGGGTAGGAAAAATATATAAAAATAGATGGTTTTGGGTTACTGTTTTACTAGTATCGATAGGATATTATATTTACCGTATGATTGTGTATTTTCCGAACTATCCAATGAATTATTATCCAAATAATTTAATATCTTTTGTTAATAAATTTATTCAAAATATCATCCATTAAATAGCAATATATATGTTTTTCTCATAAATAATGAAATTTAACTCTTTAATTATTGAAAAAAATTGGTATAATATATGTATAATGCCTTTGGGCACGAAAGGAATTTTTATTATGGCAAAGAAAAAATTTAATCTTAAACAGCTTCCATGGGGACTTATTTGCTTTGGAGTTGTAACATTTTTAAATTTAGCATTAATTCTTGATTATTCCATTATGGAGCTTGTTGGAGAGGTTCATTTTGAAGAAGTAGGGTTTAATAATTTCCTTATTGGATTCACCTACACATGCGATATAATCTATATGTTATGCCACGCATTTTTATTATTCTTTAAAAAACGTCAGAAGAGTATGCTTTCAATTATGTTAAGTGGTGGAGCATTAATAGTATTCTATATTATTAAATTCTGCCTAGAATGGTTTTAATGAGGTGACACAATGGAACGCGTAAAGAATTTTTTTAAGAAGATTGGCTCATTTTTTAAGAAATTAGGATTACTAATTTATAAGGCAAGAGCAATAATCACAAAAGTATTGGTATTATTGTCATTATTTATTGTTTATTGGCAAATTTATGTAGCATTTAATTATGATGCTCAAGACGTAATGGTATTTGTTAATTCATTAGTAATACTTGGACTTACAATTCTAAATTTAGTTTACAATATTGTTTTATATGTTAAGAATGGTGCAGCTGAACGTGAGGCTGGCGATAAAACTAGTAAATATAATTTAATCGTATCTTCTGTTGCGGTATTATTATCTTCCATTTCATTTATCATAGCTATGACTTCATATTTATATTTGATTTGGTATATTTAATTTGTTAATTGGAAGCTTTGGTATATCCAGAGCTTTTTGTTTACTTTTAGAAACATAAGTAGTATAATTTTTTAGGTGGTAAAATGATATTTAATGTTGAAAATTCGGAACAAACAATCAAAGTTGGATATGCATTAGGAAGCCTTTTAAATGCTTCTGATGTAGTATTACTTGAGGGTGATTTATCCGCAGGGAAAACAACATTTACTAAAGGCATTGGTCAAGCTCTTGGTGTTAAAAAAGTAATAAATTCTCCAACATTTACTATAGTTAAAACATATTCAGGTCGTGTAAATTTATACCATATGGATTTATATCGTCTTGATGGACTTGGAAATGATTTAGATTTATATGAATACTTTGAGGGCGATGGTGTATGTGTTGTTGAATGGCCTCACCAGGTTGATGATTTATTGCCAGATGAATATGTATCTGTTAATATAACTCGTACCGGTGAGAATACAAGAGAAATTAAGATTGAAGGTATTGGTGAGAAATACAAAAAGCTAGTGGGTGAGATTAAATGTATACTTTAATTATAGATAGTGCTACTAAGGTGTTATATGAGGCTTTAGTTAAAGATGATGTCGTTATAGATGAAAGATATATTAGTGGCCAAAATGACCATGCAAAGAATATATTAGTAGCTTTAGATGATATTTTAAAAAAAGAAGGTATTAAGGTTTCTGATCTTTCTAGTGTAGTATGTGGAATTGGACCTGGTAGCTATACTGGTGTAAGAATGGGTGTGACAATTGCTAAAATGCTTTGCGCATTTATGCCTAAAAAACTTTATAAGATTTCCACTCTAGATTTAATGGCGTCAGGGTCATCTGGTGAAGTATTGGCTATGATTGATTCAAGAAGAGGGAATGCGTTTAGCGCTTGTTATTTTGATGGTGTTAAATGCGATGAGGAAAAGAATAGAAGTCAAATAGAGTATAAGAGCTTACATCCAAATGCGACTATTCTGACAGAGTCTTCATTTAAAGTTGATGCACTTAAGGTTATAAAAAATGCTACATTACATGAAAATCCTCATTCACTAGAGCCAAATTATCTTCAAGAAACAGAAGCGGAGCGTAATTTACATGCTAAGCAGGATTAAAGAAGAGGATATTAATGAAATAATTGAGCTTGAAAAGGATACCCTGGGAACTACCCTAGGATATTCTATGCTTCATGATTCAGTAGATAGTTCTTTTACAAGATCTTATGTTATGAAGGATAATGGTAAAATATTGGGTTATATTTCGCTTACATTTGATTTTGAGGTTGTTGAAATAATGAACTTCTGCATAAAAAAAGAGTATCAAGGTAGGGGAATAGGATATCAATTATTGAATAATGTATTAAATTTGATTAAACAAGAAGGAGCTATTCGATCTATTTTAGAGGTAAGAAGTAAAAACTTAAGAGCGATTAATTTATATAAAAAATTAGGCTATAAGGAAATACATCGCCGTATAGGATATTATGATGACGATGATGCATTATTACTTGAGAAGATATTGTAGGTGTAATATGGAAAAGACAAATGCGATGAGAATACTTAATCAGCATAAAATACCTTATGAGGGAATGGAATATCCTCATGAGGAGGGTGTTTGTGTTGATGGAGTCACTGTGGCTAATTTAATTGGTGAGGATGAGAATAAAGTCTTTAAAACATTAGTTTGTGTAGATAATACAAAGCACTATTTTGTATGCGTTATCCCTGTTTCAAGCGAATTAGATTTAAAAAAAGCCGCCAAAGCCTTTAAGGTTAAATCATTATCAATGATTCCTGTAAAGGAATTACTGCCGATAACAGGATATATAAGAGGCGGATGTAGTCCAATTGGTATGAAAAAGCAGTTTAAGACAATCGTAGATATATCTGCCCTAAATAATGAATATATTATTTTTTCTGGTGGAAAAATAGGAACACAAATTAAAATGAATCCAACAGATTTAACCAAAATAATTCCGGTTATATTTGAGGATGTAAAGGAGGATTGATGCTATGCTAGTTTTAGGTGTAGAATCAAGCTGTGATGAAACAGCATGTGCGATATTAAGAGATGGTAAAGAGGTTTTATCAAATGTTGTACTTAGTCAGATTGATGTACATACATTATTTGGTGGCGTTGTACCAGAAATTGCATCAAGACATCATGTATATAATGTTTCAATGGTTTTTGAAGAATGCTTCAAGCAAGCAGGAGTTAAGCCTACTGATATTGATTTAATTGCCGTAACAGAAGGACCAGGATTAATTGGATCATTACTTGTTGGAGTTAACGCAGCTAAAACCTTAGCATTAATGTACAATATACCAATAATTGGGGTTAACCATTTAGCAGGTCATATTTATGCTAATGCAATTGAGCATGATATGAAATTCCCTTCAATTGCATTGCTAGTATCTGGCGGAAATACAGAACTAATCTATATGAAAGAGCATTTTTCGTTTGAAATTCTTGGAGAAACCTTAGATGACGCTGTAGGTGAAGCATATGATAAGGTCGCAAGAGTTGTTGGTATTGGTTATCCAGGAGGACCTAAGGTTGATAAGCTTGCTCATGAGGGACAAGATACATATCATCTTCCTAGGGTTATGTTAAATGATGACTATAATTTTAGCTTTTCAGGGCTTAAAAGCGCTGTAATCAATCTAGATCACAATGCTAAACAAAGAAATGAACAAATAAACATTAATGATTTATGCGCATCATTCCAAGAAAGTGTTACTGATGTACTTGTTAAAAAGTCATTAAAAGCTTGTGAGGAATATGGGGTTAAGCAGCTAATTGTAGCAGGTGGAGTATCTGCAAATAAAGGACTTAAGGAAAAATTTGCAAGAGAAAATAAAAATCCTGATTTAGAGATTTGCATTCCCTCAATTAAATATTGTACTGATAACGCTGCAATGTTGGCAGCGGCTGGATATTATAGATATATGAAAAATAATAAGCTAGATGGTCTAGATATGAACGCTAATAGCTCGCTTGATCTATTAACCGTACCCGAATACCATGAATAGTTTTCATCCTAGATAATCTAGGTAAAAACATTTATTTTTTCTAAAAAATAAATAAGGGGAAATCATATGAAGGTCGATTCATTTTGATTTTGACATATACAAAAAAAATGTTATAATTAATTGAAGAGAAAACTAGATGTTAACAAAAAAGCCTTGCCTCTTCACATTGTATGTGGGGGGGGGGGTAACTTTATAAAATGTTATTATCCTATGGATCTGGGTGAATATAAACCTAGGTCCATTTTTGTTTGTGAAGAAAGGAATGGTGTATATGGAAAGGAAAAAAGGATATATTCTTTATTTTGATATTTTAGGATATAAAAGTATTCTTCAAAATAATACAGAAGAAGAGAATGAAAGAATTGCAAATATTATTTGCCAATTTTCAGATATTTATTCTAAATCTAACTTTGCTTTAGGATATGCAAGTAAATTTGATAAAGAAAAACTTTTTGTTAGATCGTTTTCTGATAACTTTTTATTTGTATATGAAATCGACAGATCTGATTTTATCGGATTAGCAATTTTACGATTAGTAGCAACAAGAATACAATACCAATTCTTAAGTGTGGGATTATTAACAAGAGGTTCAATCACATATGGTGAAATTCTTGAAAATGAAAATTTAGTATTTGGAACTGATTTGATAAAGGCTGTAGAATTAGAAGAGGGTCATAGAATGCCAAGTATTGTTGTTGATGAATCGCTTAAAGATGTTTTTGAAGGTCGAAATATTAAATATCAAAAAGAAGTTGATTTGTTTGATGTTTGGCCTGATAGCAAGCTGGACTATCAAGATTGCCTTGATGGAATAGAAAAAATGTTAAAACAGCTAAATAAATCATATGTTGATAAAAAAGTTTTGGAAAAAGTTGAATGGGTAATAGAAAAATTAAATAATTATTTTTCAAAGGCTCAAGGGGAAAAAGTTAAATTAGTATATGATTTTAAATACTACTTAGAAAGGAATGGTGAATAAGTATGAAACATTTCAAATTGAAATTATTAATGTTTATATCTGCATTTTTTATATTTTGCGGAATAGGTCTATTCTCGAATTTTTCGTTGTTAACAACAGTAGTTTATGCTGCTCCCGCAGAAGGATATGATGCAAATGGCTCATGCGGTACATCGGCATATTGGTATTATTATGAGGATTCAAACACACTATTAATTGAAGGTAGTGGTGCTCTGAATTCATATTCTGCGGGTAGCAGTCCATGGTACTCTTACAGAAATAGTATTAAAAAAGTAATTGTAAGCGATACTGTTACTAAAATCACTGCTGGTTTATTTAGTGGAATGTCAGCTTTAGAAGAATTGACAATACCATTTGTTGGTAGAGATAAAAATATATATACAACATCAAACTCGCTTCCATCAGGTTATTATGGTAGTAGTGATTATGAAGAATATCGTCATTACCCATTAGGATATATGTTTGGAACATCAAGTTATACAGGCGGAACAGCTGTAAAACAATATTATTCTATGGATTATTTGAAAAATGGAACATATACAACTTATGGAGCATCAACCGGTACATATTATATTCCATCAAGTTTGAAAACTGTAAATGTCACAAATTCAAAATATATTTTTAGTGGAGCATTTTCTTATGCCTATAATGAAAGTAGTTATTCAAGTTTAACATCTAATCCTTTAAACATAACAACCATTACATTAAATGAAGGTATTAAAAATATAGGAAAAAATGCATTTGCAAGTATTAACACATATAGTTCGGATTACATAAGTAATACAAACTATCAAAACAAATATAGTAAATTAGAAAACATTAATTTGCCAAGCACATTAGTTTCTATTGAATATGGAGCATTTTATAATTGTCAAAAGTTGGATTCAGTTGAAATTCCAGGGACAGTTACTAGTATAGGTGATTATGCATTCTTTAATAATAAAAAGCTTAGTACAGACCTTAATAATGGTACAAAGACGATTGGTAATTATGCATTTTATGGTTGTAGTAGCTTAGATAATCAAACGTTCCCTACTTCGGTTACTTCAATAGGAGATTATGCTTATAATGGTTGTACATCATTTACGGAAATTAATATTCCTAGCAATATTCAATCAATAGGTGATTATGCTTTTGGTGGATGTACTAAGGTTCAAAAGATACAAATAGAGGAAGGTCTTAAAACAATTGGTAGTGGGGCTTTCTTAGACATAAATAAAGTGACAAAGTTGATAATTCCTACGACCGTTACATCAATGGGATCTGGTTTATTTAGTGGAATGTCAGCTTTAGAAGAATTGACAATACCATTTGTTGGTAGAGATAAAAATATATATACAACATCAAACTCGCTTCCATCAGGTTATTATGGTAGTAGTGATTATGAAGAATATCGTCATTACCCATTAGGATATATGTTTGGAACATCAAGTTATACAGGCGGAACAGCTGTAAAACAATATTATTCTATGGATTATTTGAAAAATGGAACATATACAACTTATGGAGCATCAACCGGTACATATTATATTCCATCAAGTTTGAAAACTGTAAATGTCACAAATTCAAAATATATTTTTAGTGGAGCATTTTCTTATGCCTATAATGAAAGTAGTTATTCAAGTTTAACATCTAATCCTTTAAACATAACAACCATTACATTAAATGAAGGTATTAAAAATATAGGAAAAAATGCATTTGCAAGTATTAACACATATAGTTCGGATTACATAAGTAATACAAACTATCAAAACAAATATAGTAAATTAGAAAACATTAATTTGCCAAGCACATTAGTTTCTATTGAATATGGAGCATTTTATAATTGTCAAAAGTTGGATTTAGTTGAAATTCCAGGGACAGTTACTAATATAGGTGATTATGCATTTTGGAGATGTTTGGCTGCTAAAATAAATGTACTAAAACAATCAACTGATATTACTGTTTCTCAAAATACATTTACAAATGTTCCATCGGTAAAGTATTTTGATTATTATAGTTATACAAATGGTAATAATACTTTCTACTATAACGTTATTAACGAAGAATCTATTATAACAAAAACTGTAACTACAAACACAGCTTTGACATTACCTACAACGCTTGGTGAATACACAGTTACAAAAGTTGCTAATATGGGTGTTGCAAATTGTACATCATTAACAAGTATTGTAATTCCAGCAAATATAGTAGAACTAGGAGATTATGCATTTACCGGTTGTACAGGATTAACAACAGTAACAATTCCTGCTACATGCTTGCATGTTGGTGACTATGCATTTAACGGTTGTAGTAAAATAACTACAACTACAATTTCAGAAGGGGTTAAATATGTTGGTGATTATGCATTCTTTAACTGCGTTAAATTACAGGAAATAGTAGTTCCAGATTCATGCGAATATTTAGGGCAAGGTGCATTCTATAATTGTTCATCAATGGCATCTGCATCAATTGGTATCACAGTTCCAGAAATAAACGATTATACATTCTTTAATTGTTCATCTATGGAGACTATTGTTGTAGGTTTAGCTGTAACATCAATTGGAGACTACGCATTTAAAAATTGTTCTTCAATATCTAGAATTACTTTAAGAAAAGGTATGTTATCTGTTGGTGATGGTGCATTTATGAATTGTACATCTATGACTAAAGCAACATTAGCATCTTCAATAACAGAAATTGGAAGTTATGCATTCTATGGTTGTAGTGCATTGACTAGTATCACAATCCCAACAAATGTTACTGTCATTGAAGATTCAACATTTGAAGGGTGTTCAGTTCTTGCTACAGCATCTTATAATGGAACAGTAGAAAAAATATGCAAAAAAGCATTTAAAGATACAGCAATTACATCATTTAATTTTAAGGCTGGATTAAAGAACTTAGGTTCTGGTGCATTTGCTCATACTCAATTAACAAGTGTAACTTTACCTGATTCTTTAGTTTTAATCGGACAACATGTTTTTGATGGCTGTCAACTAGAAACTGTTTCAATGCCAAGTGGTGTAAAATTAGATACAAACTGTACTAATATATTTGCTGATAATGGTTCAAATATGATTATTACAGTTAGATTTGTTGAAGATACAGCATTATGTAATTATTTACTATATATGTCTGGTGCTAAACAAATAATATTAGAAGAAGGAATTAAGAGTATTGGTAGTTATACATTTGCAAAAAATGTATTTACCGAAATTGAATTACCTGTTTCATTAACAAGCATAGGATCTTACGCATTCTATTTATGCGAAAACCTAGAAGAACTATATGTACCAACAAATGTTACAAGCATTGGAACATATGCTTTTGCTAAAGATTTTGTTTTAACAGATATTTATATGCCTGATTCATTAAAATCAATTGGTAGCTATGCTTTATGGAAAGTTGAAGACGAGGAAGTTCATGAATTATTAACTTTACATGTTTACTACAGTAAAGGCACAATAACAGAATCGCTATTTAGCGGTCAGCATATGCAATATGCTGTAATTGGCGAACAAGTGAGTACAATTACTGATTCTGTTTTTGCCAATTGTCCGAACTTACAATGGGTAACCATTGGTAACTCTACCGAGACAATTGGTGACAGCAATTTTGCCAATTGTCCGAACTTACAATGGGTTTCAGTACCAGATGTTGTTCATACATTTGGAAGCAATAACTTTTTAAATGATAATAGTGTTACATTAAAGATAAGAAATGTTGATCATGAAATTGATGATAATGTTTATTATGATAATTTGTTATATGTTAGAACTGTTGATATAGAAAATGGAATTGAAAGAATAGGCCAATACGCATTCTATAATGACACATCTTTAGTTGTTGTTAATGTTCCAAATACAGTCAATTATATAGGCCAATATGCATTCTATAACTGTAATAGTTTAAAGAATATTAATATTCCGAATGGTGTAGAAGCTATATATTCTCATACTTTCTTTGGATGTGCTTCGTTGGGAAGTATTACAACACCAAATACAGTTACATTGATTGAAGATTACGCATTCTATGGATGTGTTAAGGTTACTTCATTAATAATATCTAATACATGTGAAAAAATTGATTCTAATGCATTCTATAACTGTAAAGCTATTGAAGAATTAATTATTCCAGATTCAGTACAACATATCGGAACATATGCATTTAGATCATGCGTAAAAATTACTGAACTAAGATTTAGTGATTATGTAGAGGAAATCGGTGCATGTGCATTCTATGACTGTAATCTACTTGAAAAAGTATATTTAGGAAAGAGAATAATTGAATTAGATGACAGATTATTCTATGGATGCGTTAATTTAACTGATTTATATGTGTATGCACCATTGTCATACGTTGACGAATTAGCATTTTATGGAGCTGAAGAATGTGTTATTCATATGGGATATGATACTTATATGATTAATAAGTTTGATGAACTTGGAATGACATATGAAATTGACAACACTATTATTTATGAATATAAAGTAGTATTTGTCGATTGGGATGACTCAATTATTAGTAGTTTAACATACCATTCCGGAGATTCAATTTTAGTTCCTACAAATCCAACAAGATCAGCTGACAATACATATACATATGCATTTAAGTCTTGGGATAAAGAAATTGTTGTCTGTGGTGGAAATACAACATATAAAGCGTTATATAATTCAACATATATCGACTACACAATTACATTTAAGAACTATGATGATAGTACAATAACAAGTACAACATATCATTATGGAGATACAGTTGAAGTACCTGCAACACCAGCTAAGCCAAGTGATAACACATATAGTTATACATTTGCTGGTTGGGATAATGAGGTAACAACAGTAACAGGCAATGCTACATACAAAGCAACATATACACCAGTATATATTGAATATACAGTAGTATTCAAGAATTATGATGGAACTGAATTATCAAGTGCAATATATCATTATGGTGATGCAGTAACAGCACCTACAAATCCAACAAGAGAAGCTGACAATACATATACATATGTGTTTAAGTCTTGGGATAAAGAAGTAGTAGCAGTTGCACAAGATACCACATATACAGCAACATACACACCAACATATATTGATTACACAGTAGTATTCAAGAATTATGATGGAACTGAATTATCAAGAGCAACATATCATT
>CAMEKY010000030.1 GCA_945921565.1 uncultured Clostridium sp.
TATCATTTTCAAAGGAAACATCATAAACCGAATAGCCTAATGCGACACTGCCCTTACAATAAATTGGCTCTTCTAAATACAAACAAGGATTAATATTTCTCATTTTCTTAATTATCATTCTTTTAAGTGAAATTGTATATAAATTATAGAATTTATTTGTTTCTTTATATATTTGAATGCATTTAAGAAAAACTGAATAGCTATCTAGCAATATATCTTCCTTTTCAATATCTGGAATTGCAAATTTACGAATTATATAATTTGAAATAATTTGATATTTATCATATAAAATTTTAAATGCTTTTGTATTGTGCTCACGAGCTAAATATATTAAATAAGAATCTTCATATTGCGAAAAAAACATTTTTAATCCTATTCATTAATTAATGCAAGGACTATTCCACATGAAACAGATGCGTTTAATGAATTGACATGACCAACCATTGGGATTTGAAGCATATAATCGCATTGCTTCTTAACTAGCTTAGACATCCCAAAGCCCTCAGAACCAATGATTACTGCAAGATTTAAATCTTTGGCTATATCCTTGGCCTTAACATCACCAGATGCGTCTGTACCAACAATCCAATAGCCATTTTCCTTTAGCTTTATAATGGCTTGGTTTAAATTATTAACCATTATAATTGGAACATATTCTATTGCGCCAGTTGAAACATGTGCCACAACCTCAGTAATACTAACACTTCTATTTTTAGGAATGATAACACCCTTAACTCCAAATGCATCGGCACTTCTTAAAATGGCACCAAAGTTATGAGGGTCTTCAATTCCATCTAAAACTAAAAATATTTCTCGTTTATCACTTTTTTGCTTCAATACAGTATCTAAATCATAATATGGATAATCTACTGCGTAGGCTCCATAATTTTGATGTGAATTTCCAAATAAAGAATCCATCTTCTTTTTATCAACAACTTGATACTTGATCTTTTTATCCTGTAAAAGCGATATAAAGTTACTATCCTTTTTAGTTTGCTCTAGTGTTGTATATACACATTCAAGCTTGTGGCCAGAAAATATTGCCTCATATGTACAATTCTTTCCATAAATTTTTATCATATTTTAATCTCCGTTTTGTCAAAACTATTGTATCATACTTATTAAAATAAATAAAGAAGAAGAAATTTTGAAATTATCTTCTCCTTTAGATTCTATATTCTATTTAAAACATCTGTTAATTTCTTAAATTGCTTTTTAGAGAATGGTACGACGCTCTTAATCACATAAATAAGTGGGTGGCTAGCAAAGCATAAACAAACAAGTAAAATTATACAGTTCATTGGAATTGCAGTAACCTGACCACCGTAAACAACCTTAAAATCTACTTTAATATCTGTTTTTACCCCATCAATTTTTAAATATCCGTCTGATGTTACGGATTGAACAATAGATGTTCCATTACCATTGCACTTATAGCTAGTAATATATCCATTTACAACATAATATCCCGCACTAGTCGTATCTATTTCAGGCATATAATTAACCCCAGTTGGAGTATTATTTATATAATATTCCGTTTTAATAATACTTAAAGAGCCTATCAATGACTCATCATATGGAATTTCACTAGAATCTCCATCAAGCCATAGATTTCCATCCTTATAAGAAATCAATATTGGCTCTCCATTATTAATTTGATAATTTAATGGTTCCTCATCAATATAAACATCATAACTATTTCTTAAAGAAACTTTTCCAACCTTAGTATTGGTTGTACGAATAGTTGTATTATATCCATTAACATAATAATAGTTATCTATAATTTTAACCTCAGGTAGAATATTATACATTGTTCTTATTTCAACGAGTTCTCCTCTTTCAAGATATTTAATGTAAATTGTTCCATCTGAATCAACTCTAATAGAATATGTATTATTCTTATCATATGTATATGGTGTTTCATATGCACCAAATACAAACATACCATCACTTGAGCAGGTTACATCTGGAAGTGAAGGCTTATGAGTAGTAACAACCATATTATCTACTACCAAATATCCATCGTCATTTACCTCTGCAGTATGCGTAGAAGTCGGTCTTACGCATAACTCCTCAAGTACAAAGCCGTCAACTGTGTAATGATTTGATTCTGATACTGATACTACTTGAGTATTCCAAGTGATTACCTCTTCGTTCTTTGAATAATACTGCATTCCCGAAAAAACAGGCGAGAAATCAAAGAATGAAGGCATCACTAATGTTGCAAAAACAAATACAAAGAAACATCCGCCAAACAATACTTTTCTAACATTATTATTAAATGGTTTACATGTCTCAAATAATACCATCATACAAGTAAATGTTGCAGTTATACAAATCAATGTAGATGTTACTCTACTACCCATATCCAAACCACTTTGTAACAAAAATACCAAAATAGACTGAATTACTATGACTATTGCACCCGGAAGAGCACTTTTTATAATGGTCGATAGGAAGTTTTTTGGAGCCATTTCATTATTTGGCTCTAATACTAGGATTACAGATGGTAATCCGATACATAAGAAGTCAATCATTAATAATTGGTTTGTACTAATTGGATAACTACCTTGAATTAAGGCTACAATTGCTAACAATAAGCTAAATATTGTTTTCGTTAAATATAGCTTTGAAACCTTTGCAACGTTAGAAATTACTCTTCTACCTTCTTGAACAACCTTAGGCATTGAGTTAAAGTTTGAGTCTAATAATACAAGGTGTGAAACATTTCTAGCAGCCTCAGAACCAGACGCAATTGCAATAGAGCAATCTGCCTCTCTAAGAGCTAAAATATCATTAACACCATCTCCGGTCATCGCAACCTTATGTCCTAGTTCCTGCAATGTTTGAACCAAAAGCTTCTTTTGAGCAGGACTCACGCGTCCAAATACAGTATATTTAGCCGCAGCTCTTACAACCTCTGTATCTGTTAGCCCATCAAGGCTGATATATTCATTAGCACGTTCAATTCCAGCTCGCTCAGAAACCTTAGACACTGTTATTGGATTATCTCCTGAAATAACCTTTACCTCTACACCAGATTTTTTGAAATATTCGATTGTATTAATAGCATCTGGTCTAACATTATCCTCAATTAGTATTAAAGATACAGGCGATAAGTCTGTAGGAAGAGTATCTTCAACTATTGCTTTATTACTGTGAGCAATAAGTAAAACACGATATCCTTCCTTTGCTGATTTGTTTACATCAGACTCAACAAGCTTATAATTATTCTTTAGAATAAATTCAGGAGCACCTAACACAAATGTTCCATAGTTTTCAAATGTTGCTGCACTATATTTCCTTTGTGACGAGAAAGGAATAACCTTAGTATGCTTGATTCTTTTAGCACGACCAAATTTTTCCTCGAGTGCAACATTAGTCAAATTCTTATCATTTGTTGCATTAAGCATTGCAGATACAATTTGTTTAGTTGTTAAATCTTTAATAATATCATATTCAACAACATTCTTAACACTCATTGATCCATCGGTAATTGTACCCGTCTTGTCTAGGCAAAGCACATCTACCCTCGCAAGCATTTCAATACAGTATAGCTCTTGGACTAATACATTTTGCTTACCAAGCCTCAAGACACCAACTGCAAGTGCTACAGATGTTACAAGGTATAATCCTGATGGTATCATACCAATCATAGCTCCTGCAGTTTTTCTAATACATGTATCATAAGGAAGCCCATTTTTTAAATATTGAATCAAGAATAATGAAACACCTGTTGGAATAATTATAAATCCCATAACCTTAATAATAAGCTTTAACGATTTTAATAACTCAGAATTAGGCTTACGATATTGTTTAGCCTGACCGCTAAGGCGTTCAATATAATTATCGCTTCCAACCTTATCTACTCTTGCAACACATTTTCCTGATACTACAAATGAACCTGAATACAATATATCACCAGGGTGTTTTATAATTGCATCAGCCTCTCCTGTTAGTAATGATTCATTAACTTCAATCTGTCCATCAACTAAAATACTATCTGAGCATATTTGCTTACCAGATTCAAGTACAAGCAAATCATCAAGCACTACTTCCTCAATGGCAACCTCTTGAACCTTACCATCACGTAATACCTCACATGTTGGAGCAGATAAAATTGATAATTTATCTATTGTTAGCTTTGCTCTAATCTCTTGTACTGTACCAATAATCATATTTGCAAGTACTATAACTAAGAACGTTAAATCTTTAATACTATTAATTGAAATTAAGAAACCGGCAATAACAAATGTTAATAGGTTAAAGAAAGTAAAAATATTTGAAATAATTATTTGAGATATTGTCTTTGTAGAACCAACAGATTTAAAGTTATTTAATCCCTGATTAATTCTTTCATCAACCATAGCTTCAGAAAGCCCTGTGCTAGGATCTGCTTCAATTCGATTAACCTCTATTAATTTTTTTCTAAGCTTCTTTGATAATTTAGGAGAAGTTAAAATCTTGTCTCTACGCTTTTGTGCAGCACTTATAGCCTTTTCTTCCTCAGTTTTGTTCTTATCAAGGGCCTTTTTATGGGCACGAGCCTCAAACTCGGCTTTCTTTTTTTCTTCTAATGCTAATTTTTCCTCATTACGTCTTTTCAATTCTTCCTGATGTTGCTGACGCTTTTGCTCAATTCTTTCTTGCTTTTGAGCTAATTCTTCTTTTTTTCGTTGCTCCTTAAGCTGTGTAATTTCATTATCGATTTGAGCTTCAACCTCTTCATCCATTACTCCAGCATATTTTTTTGGATCATAACTCGATTTATCCTTATCTAATTCTTCATCTTCATCAAGAACAATAGGCTCACTATTATCATATTCTAGCTCTTCATCTTCTAGATTTTCATTTTTTTCATTTTTCTTCATGACAATCATCACCTACTTCTATTATTTTTATTGAGTATTCCATTAATTCATACATTCTATCTGTTTTGGATGATAAATATAAATACCCAATTAGTGATTCGAATCCAGTTCCCTCTAAGTAATCAATCCTTTGAATATTTTTTCTTACCTTTGAAACACTAGAATTCCTCCCTCTTTTATAATACTCCATTTCTTCGTCATTCAAAATACCTTTTGACTTAAAATATCGAATTACTTTGGCTTGGGACTCGCCACTTGTGTATTTAATTGCATGCTTATGCAATTCATTAACCTTAGTTAATCCAAGACTTAATAAATATTTTCTAATATAAAGCTCGTATACACTATCACCAATATATGCAAGGGCTAAACCATTATATAATTTAGCTTCCATTAAATTACACCCATATTAGTAAGCTTTTCTCTATATTTATCAGCCAAATCAAAATCCTTATTTTTTTTAGCCTCAACCCACGATGTGTAGATAGAGCGTTCATCATCACTTAGCTTTTTATATTCAAGCTTAACACCAAAAACGTCCATTATTTCCTTTATCATTTTAATTTTCTTAGATAAAGTACTTAAATCGTTAGCTCTTAATGCTAAATTGGCTTCTTTTAGTAGACTATTTAACAAGCTTAAAACATTCTGGCAATTTAAATCCTGATTCATATATTCAATGAATTTGTTTTTATCATCCGCCAAAACATCACTACACTCAACATTATTATAATCAAGTGCAAGCATTGCATTTTTATAAGTACGTTGGAATTTTTCATATTCTTTTTTATATTGATTAAACAACTCATCATCATAGCTAATTGAGTTACGATATGGTTGAGTTACAATTAAAAATCTGAATGCCATAAGCTCTTCTTTAGTTTTAAAATCGTTTACTAGAATAACATTTCCTAAAGATTTAGACATTTTTTGACCCTTAAGATTTAATCTACCAACATGAATCCAATACTTTGCCAATGTATTTCCGTACATTGCATTTGCCTGTGCTATTTCATTTTCATGATGTGGGAACTTCAAATCCATACCTCCACCATGAATATCAATCATTTGATGGTTAAAAATCTTATCAATCATACATACACATTCAGTATGCCAGCCAGGTCTTCCACTACCAAATGGAGAATCCCATTTAATTCCGACGTTTGTTTTTTTCCATAACGCAAAATCTAGTGGGTTTTCTTTTTTAGTGTCTATATCCTTGCGAACACCATTTTGTAATTCCTCCTGGATTTGGTTTGATAAAACCCCATAATCTGCTAGCTTTGATACCCTAAAATATACATCGCCATCATTATCATATGCATAGCCCTTTTCCTTAAGACGCTCAATAAACGAAATCATATCAGGAATATATTCAGTTGCATGAGGAATAAATGTTGGCTTTTTAGAGCCTAAGCCATCGCAATTTTTAAAATATGCGGCTTCATATTTTCGGGCAATTTCTTGCTCAGTCACATTTTCATCAATCGCTTTATTAATTATTTTATCATCAACATCCGTAATGTTAGATGCATAATTTACCTTATATCCAATATATTCTAAATAATTTTTTAACATATCATAAAATATGGCAGGACGAGCATTTCCAATATGACTATAATCATAAACCGTAGGTCCACAAACATACATGTTTACAACACCGCTTTGTAATGTATTAAATTCCTCCATTTTATTTGTTAACGAATTATAAATCATTAAACCCATATTATCACCCTCACTTTAAAGATTAGAAAGCGCCTGGAATCAGACGCTTAATATTATGCTAAAGATTCAAAAAATTCTATCATTTTTTCAGTAAATCCAAACTCTTTGTAGTTTGCTGAAGATTCACCTAAATCTTTACTTTCAAAAGAACTTGATAATTCTAATACAGGACTTTCATAATAAATTTCGCCATCCCCTGGATGTATCATAAATCCAAATAATAGTACTCGTTCATACTCAGGAACTGCATCATTAGTGCTCTTAGACTCTGTCTCTGAGCCTCCCTCAACAGGATCTTCAACATCAGCCTCAGCTAATACAATTTTAAACTTATTTTCCTTTGTTGCATCAAAATATCCACAATTATCTATTTTTCCTGAATCAAGATTAGTACCACCAAATAAACCGATTTTAACACTAAATGCTGACAATGATGTGAAATCAACACTACCACTTGATGCACATGATTTAATTATACCACCATTTATACCAATAAATGTTCCAATTACAACATTATTATTAGTTCTGATTTTCCACTCTTTTTCAGGATTTTCGCTTTCATCAGCTGGGTCCTTCTTAGCATATATTACATTTTGAGTATTTTTAGATAAAGAATATACTGAAGTCAACTTAACGTTTGCTGCACAAGTATATATTTTACCTGTATTTTTATTAATACCTACTAATCCACCAACAACCTGTAAAAATTCAGAGCCTGGGTTCTTATCAGTTTTTTCATCAATGCTAGTTCCATTATGATTTTGAGTTATAGACATTACTGTATCTGCAGTTGAATTAGAAATAAAGTTATCTGCATTTGAATCATTTTGTCCAACCAAACCACCTATATATATCATTCTTGGAGGTTTGATTTCAAATGTTGTTGAGCTTACATGAACATTTACTAACGAACCTGAATCATTTTGTCCAACTGCACCACCAATATAGTATAACTTAGTTGCAGTATCTGAGGCTGTGGCTTTAATTTTACAATTTGTAACATTAACATTTTCAAGCTTTGCATCCTTTGCTAAATAACCAGCAACTGCACCAATCCATGTATCAGATGATCTACTCGTTTCAATACTACAGCTATCAATGTTTAAATTTTTAATTGTCGCACCACTAGATACATATCCAAAGAATCCGTAATATGAATAACTGCTAGATTGCTTAAAATATTTAATAGTGTGCCCGTTTCCATCAAATGTACCAGTAAATGCTGATGATGAGCTTGTAAATAAAGGAGTCCAATCCTTATATTCTTCTTCAGTTCCAATCTCAATATCATTTGCAAGCTGATAGTATCCACTATAGTCATTCTTCATTGAATCAAAATCATCTACACTAGAAATAAGAATTGGTTGATCTGAATCAGTTCCTACTTTATTTGTAGATATTTGTGTTTCATACAATGTAACATTTTCTTCACGAATTGTACACAGTAGCTTAACTGTATACTTAGTATTTGCATCTAGAGTCGTAATTGTTACAGTTTGTGAATTCTCCTCAGAGTCTGTAATAGGAAGCTTATCGCATGTTTTAAATGTCTTCTTGTTACCATCCTCATCGAAAATACCAATCTGAACAGATCCTGATGTAATTTCTCCCTGTGGATCATCAACAGTAGCTGTAAGATTCATAGTATAGCGGGTTACGTAATTCTCTGTAATCTTACCAGTCGCACTTACTTCTGTTTTACAACTAACTAATGTTAATACTCCAAGTATGATAAAAGCTAAAAAGCATAATAATTTTCTATTCTTCATAAATAAACCTCATTTTTTCGCAATTTGCTTACTTTATTATACTCTAAAATATATTTTCTTACAACATTAATATTTATTAAAAGTACAAATTTAGCACTTTTTGCATCCATATTTTTACTTTTTCAAATTACGCTTTTAAACAAAATAAATTAAATTTAAACATTTCACATTTATTTAATATCCATAAATTGACATTTACTTTATCTTTATATTATAATGTTATTATCGATGATTATCGAGAAAGTAGAGGATTAAAAATGATGAAATTAGGCCTTGATGTTGGTTCTACAACAATAAAATACGTTGTTTTAGATTCTAACGATAATATCATATATAAAGATTATAAAAGACATTATTCGCATATTAAAGAAAATGTGCTTGATATACTAAATTTATTAAAGAAAAAGAATATTTTAAATGGAACATTTAAATTTGCAATTTCCGGTTCTGCTGGTATGGGTCTTGCAAACGGATGCGGTATCACATTTGTTCAAGAGGTATATGCCACACGTATCGCCGCAAATAAGCTTATTCCCAATACCGATTGTATCATTGAACTTGGTGGAGAGGACGCAAAGATTCTATTCTTATCTGATGGCATGGAGGTAAGAATGAATGGCTCTTGTGCTGGTGGTACAGGTGCATTTATTGACCAAATGGCTACATTATTAAATGTTGATATCACTGAAATAAACGGGTATGCTAAGGATCATGAAAAGCTTTATAATATTGCATCTAGATGTGGAGTATTTGCTAAAACCGATATTCAACCCCTGTTAAATCAAGGTGCATCTAAGTCAGACATTGCAGCTTCTATTTTTAAAGCTGTAGTTAATCAAACAATTGGGGGACTTGCTCAAGGAAGAGAAATAACTGGTAATGTAGTATATCTAGGAGGTCCACTTACATTTTTAAGTGAGCTTAAGAAAAGCTTCGATGAATCATTACATATAAATGGTACTTGCCCTGAAAACTCACTTTATTATGTTGCTCTTGGTGCAGCATTCTGTTCCACTGAGGATGTAGAAATAAATTCCATTATGGAAGTAATTGAAAACTATAAATCAAATCAAAAGTATGGCTTTAATGAACCATTATTCTCATCACAGCATGAGCTTGAGGAATTTAGAAAAAGGCACGCTGAGGACAATGTTAAAACTTTACCAATTGATAACTATACAAAACCACTATATTTAGGTGTAGATAGTGGTTCTACTACTTTAAAAATGGTATTAATTGATGAGGACTTAAATATTCGCTATTCAAAATATATGTCAAATAAAGGAAATCCTGTTGATTTATTTAAAAATATTTTAGAAGAAATCTATCAGGAGCACCCATATATTCATATTGTAGGTGCCGCTTCTACTGGATATGGTGAGGGATTAATCCAAAACGCCTTTAACCTTGATGGTGGACTGGTTGAAACAATGGCTCACTTTAGAGCAGCTAAGCACTTTATGCCAAACGTTGATTTTATTATCGATATTGGAGGGCAAGACATTAAATGCTTTAAAATAGAAAACGGTGTAATATCCAATATATTCTTAAATGAAGCATGTTCTTCTGGCTGTGGATCATTCTTACAAACATTTGCTAATGCTCTTGGCTATCAAATTGAGGAATTTGCTAAAATTGGTTTGCTTGCACCAAAGCCAGTAGATTTAGGCTCTAGATGTACTGTATTTATGAATTCTTCTGTCAAGCAGGCTCAAAAGGATGGAGCTACGATTGACAATATTTCGGCAGGGCTTTCTATTTCTGTAGTTAAAAATGCCATATATAAAGTTATTCGTGCAACAAATGCTAAATCACTTGGTAAGCACGTAGTTGTACAAGGAGGAACATTCCACAATGAAGCTGTATTAAGAGCTTTTGAACGCGAGCTAGATCTACATGTAGTTTGCCCTAATATCGCGGGCTTAATGGGAGCATATGGTGCAGCTTTATATGCCAAAGATTTAGGCTTAAAGAATTCTGGAATTCTAACTGAAGCCCAATTAAAGAGCTTCAAGCATGAGGTTAAGTATGTTAACTGTGGATTATGCAATAATCATTGTGGCTTAACAATCAACTCTTTTGGTTCTAATTCTAAAAAATTTATAAGCGGAAATCGTTGTGAAAAACCACTAACAAATGGAATTTCTAAATCATCAAGCTTAAACCTATATGAGTATATAAAGGACAAGCTTCAAAGCTATAAGCCAAAGGAAGGTCCACGTGGTAAAATCGGTATCCCACTTGTATTAAATAACTATGAGCTTCTTCCATTTTGGCATACATTCTTTACAAGCCTTGGATTTGAAGTAGTAAATAGTGGATTCTCTAATGCTAAGCTATTTACATCAGGTCAACATACAATACCATCAGATACAGTATGCTATCCTGCAAAGCTAGTTCACGGACATATTGAAAAGCTATTAAATGAAGGACTAGAAACTATCTTCTATCCCTGTATGTCTTATAACATTAATGAGCATAAAGGGGATAATCACTATAACTGTCCAATCGTTGCGTATTATCCAGAAAATATAAAAAATAATGTCAAAGCCATCAATAATATTCACTTCATATATGATTATCTAGGAATTTTTGATAAGGATCTATTTAAAAAGAATATTTATAAAATTCTAAAGAAATATTATAATGATATCTCAAAATCAGAAATAAATCGTGCCGCAGATGCTGCCTTTTTAGAATATGATAATCATCTTAAGGCTATTCAAAACGAAGGTAAGAGAATTATTGAAGAGGCTCGTAAAGGTGGTAAACAAATAATTGTTCTTGCAGGTCGTCCTTATCACGTTGACCCTGAGGTAAATCACGGAATTGATAAGCTTATTGCAGGATTTGATGTTGCAATTGTTACTGAAGAGGCAATTGCCTATAATGAAGAAAAATTTGAAGTAAACGTCTTAAATCAATGGACATATCATGCAAGGCTATACGCAGCTGCTAAATATATAATTAATCAACCCGATATGAATCTAGTTCAATTAGTATCTTTTGGTTGTGGTCTTGATGCTGTTACAACCGATGAAACTAAGGATATTCTTGAACGCCATGGAAAGATTTATACTCAAATTAAGATTGATGAAATAACAAATTTAGGTGCTGTTAAGATTAGACTTAGAAGCTTATTTGAAGCCCTAAAGCAAGAAAAGGAGGAAAGAAAATGATAGATACAAGCGATATTAAAATCGAATTCCCTAAATTCAAAAAAGAAATGCGTAAAACTCATACCATTTTAATTCCTTCTATGCTTGATATTCATTTTTCGCTTGTGGAAAATGCATTAAATAGCTGTGGATATAAAACTGAAATTCTAAATAATAAGGGACCTGAATGTGTTCAAGAAGGACTAAAGTATGTTCATAATGATACGTGCTACCCTGCACTTTTAGTAATCGGTCAATTTATTGACGCTCTTAATCATCGTGATGATTTAGACCATATAGCTCTTCTGATTACTCAAACAGGTGGTGGATGTAGAGCATCTAATTATATACATCTTTTAAGAAAAGCTTTAGTTAAGGCTGGTTATGGATATATTCCTGTTTTATCAGTTAATCCAGCTAATCTTGAAAAGGATTCGGGATTAGAAATAACTATTCCATTAATAAAACGAGTTGTAGCTGCCCTAACATATGGTGACTTTATAATGTATTTGAACAATAAGGTCCGTTCATATGAAATAAACAAAGGTGATTCTCAAAAGATTGTCGATAAGTGGATTAAAAACCTACGTGACCAATTTTACAATAATAAAGGCTCTTCTTTCCGTAGTATGAAAAGGAATATGAAGCTTATTGCCAAAGATTTTGATAGTGTTGAATTATCAAACGAAATAAAACCAAAGGTTGGTATTGTTGGGGAGATTTATATCAAATATGCAGCGCTTGGAAATAATGATCTTGAAAATTTCCTAATCAAAGAAAATGCTGAAGTAATGGTTCCTGGAGTATTTGGATTTGCATTATACTGTTGCTATAACGGTATATATGATAAAGAAATCTATGGTTGGCATAAAAAAGCTGCATTCTATAACCGCGTTGCAATTTGGTATTTAGGAAGACGTGAAAAAATAATTATTAATACGATTAAAAAATATACAAAATTTACGCCAATGAAACCATTTAAAGAAACAAAAGAAATGTCTAATGGTGTTTTAGGTCATGGTACTAAAATGGGCGAGGGATGGCTTCTTACTGCTGAGATGGTTGAGCTTTGTGAAACTGGCTATTCTAATATAATTTGTGCCCAACCATTTGGCTGTCTACCTAACCATATTTGTGGTAAGGGTGTAATGAAAACAATTAAACAGCATCATCCTGATGCAAATATTGTAGCAATCGATTATGATCCTTCTGCCACAAAAGTTAATCAAGAAAACAGAATAAAGCTAATGCTTGCAATCGCAAGAGAAAACCTTCCTAGCAAACAAGAAATATAAAAAATTCGTCACAGTTGTGACGATTTTTTTTATTCTTTTATATTTCCAATTTTACGATCAATCATTCTTTTAAAGCCATTGTAGCCCTTTAAATAGAACCATCTATGAATAAATACTGCTACAAGTACACATCCGCTTCCAACTATTAATCCACCTATTACATCCGAAAAATAATGAACACCAAGGATTAATCTTGTCATCATTATTATTGGAATCATTGCACCCGATAAAATAGTTAGTCCTATTTTAACGTTCTTATTTAATCTTGTGTTCCAAATTAAATAAATCAAAAATCCATATGTGAATGTCACACTACATGAATGTCCAGATGGATATGATGAAGACGATTCACTCATCCATCTATACATAACATCTGGTCTAGGTCTTCCAACCATTGATTTTACAATTGAATTAACAACATATTGACTGATTGCGCCTACACCTAATGTCATAGATTTTAAATCAAATCTACATAAAATCATAATAACTAATATAAATGGAATTAAGAAATAAATAAATGCTCCTTCTGTAACAATTCTTACTAACCAGTAAAGGAAATTACCTTTTTCTCCTCTCCATCCCACAATTGAATTTAATACAGCTTGATCCATTTTATCAAATACCTTATATGAGACTAAAATTGACCAAGTTACACCTAGAATAAAAATACCTACAAATGCACTTATAAATATAATTAATTCCTTTTTCTTCATTACAATCACCCGGTTTTCCTTCTAAATAAATATTAGCAAATTATTTGTTTGATTTAAATAGTTTATATAGATTTAATTATATTTTAAACGATTTTATTTAATTTTTTTGTCAAAAAATAATTCGTTTATCAAAAGAGAATATAAGATTATTGTCCTATATAACATTCTTAGCATCACACAAGAGAATTATTCTAAGAGAGGCAAATGCAAGGAATTTTAGTTAATTTCTATCCCTTGTACGCTTTTCTTATAAATCGTATCATCTTTATTTTAATCTTGATTAATATAATTTAATATATGATTAAATGCATTATTCAAGATTATGTAAAAGATTTTAAAGGTTTGAAATATGAAGCAGAATTTAATGCATTTTTAAGAATTGATAAATTTTTAATTGAAAATAATTGTTCAAATAAAGCTTTAACAAAAGAAATATGTGATAAATGGTGTGCAAAACGAACTTGGGAAACCATTAAGAATAGAAATCACAGAGTTTCTTCCTTACGCATTATTACTACATATCTAAATGAAATTGGTATAAAATCATATGTTCCACCAAAAGGAATATATAAGAAAAGTAATAGATATGAAGCGCATATTTATACTGATGATGAAATTCAAAGATTCTTTAAAGCTGTAGATTTGAGTAAATCAGCTAAAAGTGAATGTCCATTTAGGCCACTTATTATGCCAGTATTCTTTCGAATATTATATACAAGCGGCATGAGAGTATCATTGTACTTACTAAGAAAGTCCATCTTGTTTTTGTTGTTAAGTAAAAATGCCCTTGCCTTTTTTCAATCTGCTCCATATATTTTTTTCAATATAATTTTTAAACGAATACCCCATAAAATAACCCTTTATTTTAGCACCATATTTGCTACAAATTTTACAGGATATGACATATAATCGTTAAAAATTATTCCTTTTTTATACATTTGCATATTTTTACAGCTTATATTTTATGATTAATTTAATCTAACAAATTATTTAAGTTCACTCAAACTATTTGAGATAATTCTTAACTAAAGAAAAAAGACACACAAAACTTTTTTAGTTTCATGTGTCTTAATAAGCAAGCTTATTTGTTATTTAATTATTCTTCTTAATTCATATTTTGGAGCATATCCTATATGTTTTTCTTTAACTACATTATCTTCTTCATATTTAATTACAATGTTATGATAAAACCCAAAATCAAAAAACATTGCAACAAACCATCTTTTATCATTTACAGGTCGTATTTCTATAACATTTTCTATATCTATTTGTTTATTCTTATAAACCAATGTTACTTTGTTTGAAGAATTATCGATAAACATCTTATGTGGTTCATCATGCAAGCATGCAACTTCTAACAATATTGTGAAAACAATAATAGTTAAAACAACTCCAATTAAAACAAATACGCTTAGTAAACTTTGCTCTTGAACGCACCAAATAATACTTATAGGAGTAACCAATAATGAAATGATTACTTGAACACATGCAATTCTTTTATGAATCCCTTTAATAATATTTATTTCCATACTAAACCTTCTCACATATTTTTTAATAAAGATAACAATAGCTTTAATGGCGTGGTAAGTTCTTGCTCAATTAGGGTTCTGACAGCAAACGTCTTTAGTCCAACTTTAGTTCCTGGAATTCTTGTGCTAGTATATCCTCCTACAAATCCAGTTCCAAACGATAGAACTCCATTAATTCCTCCAACTACTATTTCCTTCATAAATTGCAAAGCAGACCATTCTTTATTTGGACTAATCGCTGCATTTAATGAATATCCTGTTCCGGATGCAAGTGCAGATGCTCCTACCCCAATACCAAATGCAGCTTTTGCTGTAGCACTAACGCCTAAAATCGTCAAGCCTTTACCAGTTAAAATTGAGACCCCAACACCAGCACCTAACACTGTAGCAAAACCAGTACCAGCGCCAGCAATTGCACCACCTAAAATATTACCAAGATATCCACCAATGCCTATGCTTCCATTTATTGAACCATCATCTTTGTAATCTTGATATAATGACGTCCCTACTCCAATGCCTGCACCTATACTAGCTCCGATTCCAATACCAAGTAGAATCATAGTCAGCGTAATAGCAAAATGCCCGTCTCCGTCAGAATACATCACAGGTGTGATGGTTAAATAAAGACGGATTTTACATTTTAATGATAAACCCTCTGATTATTTACCAATCAAGTGATGACAATGCTTCAATTACTATATCATTTTGTTGTTTTATTTTTCCTCTTTTTAAAATTAAAACACGAATCATCAATTTTATCTATTGTTTTATAATCAAAATTCAAACCTGTATATTTGTTAATTAATTCCAACATTTTTTTCTTTTGTATATAAGAAAAACCTGAAATATATATACGTTTGATTTTACCATTATTTAATTTTATCTCGAAATATAATCTAGGGGCTAACGAACCATATCCAGTTAATTGAATTCGCTGTTTTTTAGAATTAGTATTTGTATATATGACTCTTATATCACAAATTTCACAATAATTTATGCTATCTTTAAATTGAATTCTTTCACTTTTTTTTAATATTTCACCTGTCATAATTATTTTATTCTCTGTAAAAATAACCCTGTTATAAACTATGTTTATTATCGAATACGTTGCTAATGCCATAGTAAATATACCGATAACACTAATAATATATGCTTGTTTAGCTATTGCAACATATATAATCCAAACCCCAGCGCCAAACATTGCTAAACATAATATAAGTAAAAGTATTGATCGCATATGTAGTTGATAAAACGTCTTTTTTATTATAATCACCTTACATTCTTCTAAAAAAAGTTTAATATCCAGTTTTCTGTTCCAGAATATCCATAAACCTCATCCACTCCGATTGATGCTATGCTACTATATGCAGCAACTCCAAGCATTTTTCCAAATGTTTTTCCAGTAATTCTACTAATACTACCATTATGAAGTTTAGTAATTATTTGCTTATTTACTGCAGACCAGCTTCCGCTTCCAGCATTTAATCATTTAACTTTTATCCCGTTCATAATTCCCGAACATAATGCCGAGAAAAAGCCAACAACAGCAGAATTTATCAAAATATCTCCAGCTGAATATCCTGCATTATCACTAATATTTTCCCCTATCATTGTCCCACATTCAGTGATAGCTCCGCTTAAAAAAGCTCCAAGCGCTCCTCCAGAGATACCAAAACCAAATGTTAGGGCTCCACCAATGCCACCACCAATAGTTGCTCCTAAAAACCCTCCCCATGACCAACCAAAATCACCAGTAGTAAAATAATTAACAACTTGTCCTACCGCATATGATCCTGCACCAATTAATGATGATATTCCAAGTCCTACTAAGAATGATATTAATGCAAAGTGCCCGTCTCCGTCAGAATACATCACAGGAGTGATGGATAAATAAGGACGGATTTTACATTTTAATGATAAAACCTCTCATTATTCACCAATAAAACGATAATGAATCTCTATCTTCTGCTTTATTATACCATCTTCTTTTGATAACATACATAATAATGCAGTAATTTTATTATTATTTTTCACTTTACCTCCATTTACTATATAGGCTT
>CAMEKY010000031.1 GCA_945921565.1 uncultured Clostridium sp.
TATTGCTGGCGCACTAAAATAAAATTAGTGGCTCAAAAAATCGGGAATAATCAATTTTATTGACAGTATAGATTTTTTCGACTAAAACGGAATTGTAATACGAAAAGGTCGTGATTTCATGTATATTAAAAGAACTATTGAAAATACAATTATGAAGATGTCTAAAGAATTCCCTGTAATTGTAGTTTCAGGAGCTAGGCAAGTTGGTAAATTAACAATGTTGCAAATGATAAAAGAAGAAGGTATGGGTTATGTAACATTGGATGATTTAGATGCTAGAAATTTAGCCTTATCTGATCCAAAATATTTTTTAGAACAGTATTCTTATCCGTTGTTAATTGATGAAATTCAATATGCTCCGGAGTTATTACCTTACATTAAAATGATTGTAGATGATGAAAGATTTAAGAATTTAAAAGATAATAAGGAATTAAAGTCTTTATTTTGGTTAACTGGTTCTCAACAATTTAAATTAATGAAAGATGCTAGTGAATCTCTTGCAGGAAGAGTGGGCTTTTTAAATTTATATTCTTTATCAAACTCTGAAATAAATAATTGTTAGGACTTGGTGTTCACTCCAAAAATTGAAGCACTTAAAAAGAAATTAGATTTTCCTATCTACAACTCTAAAGAAATTTTTAAAAGAATATATGATGGTGGAATGCCAAGCGTTGTAACGGGAAGTATAGATAGAAATAGTTATTTTTCATCATATATCAATACATATCTTGAAAGAGATATCAAACAATTATCAAATGTTGTCAAAACAATTGAATTTTATAATTTTATGCAAAACATTGCAGTTAGAACAGCTCAAGAATTAAATTATTCAACAATCGCCAAAGAAATAGGCGTTGATTCTAAAACAATTAAAAATTGGATTAGCATTTTAGAATCTTCTGGAATTATTTATTTACTTCAACCATTTTCAAGTAATGCTTCAAATAGAATCATTAAATCTCCTAAATTATATTTTATGGACATGGGATTATGTTCTTATTTAGCAAAATATCCCAATCCTGAAACTCTTGAGGTTGGAGCACTATCTGGAGCTATTTTTGAATCATTCGTTATCAGTGAAATAATCAAAAATTTTACTAATCATGGATTGGATGCAAAAATAAGCTTATATTATTATCGTGATAAAGATCAAAAAGAAATTGGTTTAATTTATCTTGAAGGGGATATTTTATATCCAATTGAAATTAAAAAGGCTATTAGTCCAAATAATCCTGATAAAAATTTTAATGTTTTAAATAAATATTCAAAAAATATTGCAACTGGTTTAGTAATATGTATGACACCTAAACTTCAACCAATTAATAGAAATTGTTGGCTTTGTCCGGTTTCAATTTTGTAATAAGTAAATCAATAATTAATAATGCATAAAGTATCAAATATAGTATAATAACCTATGAATATTTATATAACTACTTTTATATTACAATAAGTAAAAAATCAGTCTCAAACGAGGCTGATTTGTATTTTATACTGGCGTTCCTAGCCAGATTCTAACTGGCGGCCTTTCCCTTAGGAGGCAGTTTCATCCCATAAAATTATTGCGTTTTTTATCCATTTTTGCGAATAATGTGGGATACAACTAAACATCATAACTAAATAATGTCTAAATCATCTATAAAATTGATAAAATTTATAGTCCTTAACAGTGTCAGGGTGTAAAAAGGGTGTAAATTTTAGGGTGTAAAATATGTATATTAAGTTGCTTCTAATTTAAATTAATTTTGAAAGGAAGTAACTTTTTTTATGAAAACAATTCATACTAGTGTAAATTTAAATTTAGAATTAAAAGAAGAAATAGAAAGATTAGCAAAAGAAGATCATGTATCATTCAACGCTAAAATGAATCAATTGATAGAGCTAGGATTAGATAAGAGTGGAAAAACAATAAATGTTTCTGAACTACTTAATAATATTAAAAAATCACAAGCAAATAATTATTGTGTCTTATCTCATATGATAAATCTCGTTTATGTAATGCTTACTAATATGACTAGAGAAAAGAATGGAATAAATTACGCTAAAGTCTATTCGGAATTTATGAAGAATAGTAATTTCAATGATATTTTAACATTATTAGAAAACGAGATGGAAAAAAGATGAGTACACCATTAGTATTTGCGGGATTTGGTTATGCGGCAACACCAGGAGCTAATATAACTGGTGCTAAAAGAGAATATTGGGAAAAACAAAATGAGTTTTATCATTGTAGAAATCAAGGTGGAGATGTTATAGGTTACTTTAAACGTAAAGGAGCTATTGAAGAAGATGTTTTATCATATGATTCAAATAGACCAGGCTCAACAGGCTTATTTGGACCAGATGGCTTTTACACAAAAGACGAGCAACAACAAATGAGAAAAGAGCTTAGACGAAGAGATAATGTTGTATATCATGGAGTTATTTCATTTGAAGAAGCATATGGAGAAAAGTATTTTAACGATACCATTAAAGCTATGAAGCTTATGAATGAAATTTTCCCTAAGTTTTTAGTTAGGGCAGGTTTTAGCCCAAAGAATGTTACTTGGTTTGCTGCATATCACACTAATACTGATAATCCGCATGTTCATGTTGGATGGTATGAGCATAGAAGTACACATGAATCTAGGGATAAAGAAGGTCATAGAGTTGTTACCTATGCTAAAGGTAAAATTCAACAACAAGCCATAGACTATTTAAAGTTTTCAATTGTTGAATATTGTGAGAGTGATTTAAAGTCTAGAATGGATTATAAGCTTAGAAGTGATTTTACATCACAATTAGCTAAAAACACTAAAGCAGAGGCATTTAGAGCTACTATAGTGAAGCTTGGATATTCATTAGAAACTAAAGATACTTATCAATACAATAAATTATCAGACAAGGATCAAAAACTAGTTGACGAGTATACTAATTTAATTATTGGTGATGATGGATTAAAGATGATTGAAAATTATCGCAATAATTTAATTGAGGAACAAAATCGTCAAAACAGTATTAATTCAAAGATTAATAAAAAAGGTGATAATGAATTTGTTTATAAACGTATTAAAGAATTATATTCAAGATGTGGTAATTGTATTTTAAGAGTAATAGAGCATAAGGCTGAATATAATTTATTAAAGGATTCAAAGACTGCAGAAAATAGATTGGACAATATGACGTTAATTAAATTGATGACAGGTAGAGATGTTAATAAAAAGAATTATCGATATGAATATTCTAAGTTTAAAAATCAAACTAATAAGAATATTGAAAAAGATTGTAAAAAATTATCATCTTTAGTCATGGCCAATTTAGAAGGATTTATTATGGGCTTCTTAACAACAAATCAAGAAACTGAATCTAATAATAAACACATGGTTGAATATGATGATGAAGAGCTTGATGAAGATGAGAAGCAAGAAAATGATTATTACTTAGAATAAATGGGAGGATAAAAAATGTACACAATAGGTATAACAAATAATAAGGGTGGAGGAACTAAAACCACTATTGCAAATAATTTAACAATTTATTTTAGAGAGAATGGATTAAACGTATTGCTTATTGATTTTGACCCACAAGCGAATACATCATCTTTGTATAATCCAACAATTGATAATTCAACATATGATTTACTTAATGGAGTTCCTATTGAGGAATGCATAGAAAATGATTTAATCAAGGCTGATGAATCAGTTGCTTTACTTGAACAAATGGTTTCTCAAGGTGGATATGAATTTAGATTAAAGAAAGCATTAAAGAAGGTAAGTGACAAATATGATATTTGTATTATAGATTTACCACCATTATTTGGTGTTGCACTTAGAAATACATTACTAAGCTGTGATGGAATTATTATTCCAGCAGAAGCTGCTGAATTTGCATCACAAGGAATAGATCAAACTCTTAATTATATTCAAGAGATGAATGAAGCATATTCAATTAATGTTAATGTTCTAGGTGTTGTATTATCTAAGGCAAAGATGCGTTCTAATGAGCAAAAGGCTATGAGATTAAAGATTGAGAATATTATTGCCGGTAGAACAAGAATATTTACAACAATGATAAGTGAAAGTGATAAGATTCCTGAATGTCAAAGAAAAAAGGTAAGTTTATTCCAAACTTACCCTTCTGAAAAGGTTACTATTCAAACTGAATCATTTTGTAAAGAAGTACTATTAGCAATTAATGGTGAATTCAAACTAAATGATATCCACAAACAAATTAATAATGCACTTACTAAGAATTTTGAAGCTGTAACTGAGTGGGTTAATTTAACATCTATAAAAGATATTATTGCTATGCAAGAAGAACATTATAATAAATCTTATAATTTTGATGTATATACATTTGTAAGTACATTTGAAGATACTTTTAGATCTAAAATGATATTATTCTTTGTAGCTGCATATAAAGGTGAAATCACATGCAAGTCTTATTTTACAAAGGTATTTAATAGCAGATATTATCATGAATGTGATAATGAAAAATTCTTAGAGTATTGCTTTACACAAAGAGCGTAGGAGGATAGTTATGTCTAAATTGAATGAAAGTCTTGCGCAGCATGCAAAATCAATAACTATTACAACAAAAGAAACTGAAATAAATCCTGTTACTGGGAATACAAAAGAAGTAGTTGTTAGTAGTCAATTCTTAGATGTAATGATCAATAAGAATAGAAGACAAAATAAAGATGGTACTATTATTCTTAGAATTGAACCAAAGCTAAAGTCTAAGTTTAATAAAAAATGCAAGAAGATGAATTATAAAATGAGTGAAGTGATTGTTGCATTTATAAATGAATATGTAGGGGCAGAATGATTTAAGTGATAAAAAAACATGAACTATAGTTCATTGACAATATCAAATATTTTTATTAAAATAAAAATGCAATAAATAATGTACAAGACATTGAGAGGGCTCAAGTAGGTACATTATATGAATTATTGCAAAGCCAAAATTGATAAATTAGAGACAAGCAAAAGAATAAGAAGTATTATTGTTGAGACCTCATTAACAATTGAGGATGTAGCAGACAAATTAGGATTTGGTTCCCCAAGAATAATATATTATCAGTGTTTATTAATGAGGCCTAGAAATAGGTCTTTTTATATGAAATAACATATCATAAATCTAGAATTAAACCCTAATGAAATATTTAATATAATGAAAAAGGATGTCTTTAGCGGACATCCTATAAATGAAATATATTGCTATTTAAAATAGTATTTTATTTGTTCTTCTTCGGATAAATCATCATGATTATTATAAGCACAATAAGCTGAAATTATACAATCATATTTTTTTATTAGTTTTGGTGTTGGA
Source organism: uncultured Clostridium sp. (assembly GCA_945921565.1). Lineage (GTDB taxonomy): Bacteria > Bacillota_I > Bacilli_A > Acholeplasmatales > Anaeroplasmataceae > CAG-307. Next base: position 5,308 of record CAMEKY010000031.1, read on the forward strand.
TTTGTATGAGCAAATAATTCATGAAAATATCTAACGACTATTTCGTTTGGATCTTCATCAAATTCCTCATATTCAGCCTCTTCCATAATATGATGCATATAGAATTTATATAGCAAATTTAAATCTGTAACCCTTTTTTCCTTTATTAAAGATAATAAAGGATTTAATAGTTCGTGTATATCACCGTCATCATCTAAATTTAGTAAATAAATTTCAAATAGAGAGTTGTAATAATCTATGTTGTTTCCATAATATTCAATTAGGCAATCTCTACATAGATTTATAATTTGATTATTGCCATCAGTAGGAAAAGAGTATGCTGAGAAACTTCCCGCCATATAATCAGATTCTCCTAGTGGTAAAGTAGCTATTTTTTTAACCAATTTCAAACCTATTTTTTGCAATTTAGTATTGCCGCTTTTTATCCAACATAGTCCAACATAGCCATCAATATTAGTTTTATCATATATATATTTAAGTTTTGATGCATCGTCATATACTTCTTTATATTTACACCAGTCAACTTCAGGTAATATCTTATCTGATAATGTTTCCTGATTAAATAGGGTTTCTAAATAATTCTTCGCAATCTTTACATTTCCCTCATGTTCATTAAAACCGTTTTTTAAAAGTAAGTATATCTCTATAAACATATTAGCATTAAATTCATTATTAATGGTTTCATCAATGACCTCATCAATGACCTCATAAATCTGGTCTTCATCTAGTTGTTCTAAATATATTTTTTCTGCTAATTCAATTATATTCATATTTTTGTACCTCACTAAAGTAATTATTATTTAGTTATATTATAATTCATCTATCTTTTAAGTCAAGTTTACATGTGCTGATGAATAAATAATAGAAACTATATATTAAGATTGTTTAAATTTCTTTCCCATTAAAGTAATAAAATAGTGATAATAGTAAAAGTGTAGTTGAGATTGATTTTTTGCACTTAAGGTTCAAAAAATGCATTTTCAAGTGAAAAAATCATCGAAAATTGCACTCGAACATAGTAAAATTATTATAGAGGTGCATTTTTATAAGTGTGAAATTTAATTGCTTTAAAATGACCAAAGAAATCTCTATACTCGTGTAAACTCATTATACTTAGAATGGTATCACCTACCAGGTCATCACTGGGGTATGGTTGGAATTAAAACACCAGATGATATATATTTTGTGGCTGATACACTTGGCTCTATCGATTTAGTAGAAAGAGCACATATCTTACTTATTTATGATGTTAAGGGATATTTAGATTCACTAGAGTTTGTTGAATCATTAGATGGTCATATGGTTGTTCCATCACATAGTGAAGCTACAACTAATATTAAACCAGTAGTAGAGTTTAATAAAAATAAGATATTAGAAATTGAAAATGTAATATTGGACTTTTTAAAAGAAGAACATAATTGTACAGAATGTACACAGCATATATTTAATCATTATAATTTAAGAATATCTTATAATAAATATATGTTGATTTTATCTACTGTAAGAAGCTATTTATCATATTTAAGTAATAGTAAAAGAATTAAGAATTATTTTAAAAATAATAGATTAGTATTTATAAATGTGACCTAGTGAACTATAATGTTATTATATTAATTTTCGAAGAAGGAAGGTAGCAATATTATGAAGTTAGAAAATAAAATCGAAGAGTATACAGAAGAAGAAATCAATAGCTATTTAGACGAGATAACACCAGAATCTATGAAATATGCTCATGGTTATGATTCTCCAGAAGATATGCAAATGTATTTAGATATTTACAGAGAAATTCCAGAGGAGTTAACCTCAAATAGGGACTTTATTTTAAAAGCGTTAGACCGCAATCCTGAAATTATGATGGAAGTTGATGAAAAGTTTTGCGATGATAAAGAAATTGTCTTAGCTTCACTAAACTATAATAGTGGACATAATTTGAGATTTGCATCAGATAGATTGTGCGATGATGAAGAGGTGGCAATAGTAGCACTAGAAAATTCAACAGGAACAGTCTATAACAATATATATGAATTTGATAGTTGGGACAATGATGCAGTTGGATATGTATCAGAACGACTACTTGCTGATAAAAAAATTGCTAAGATAGCGGTTGAAAATAGTGATAATGCATATGAATATTTGTCGGAGGAATTACGCGCAGATAAAGAAATCGCTAAGATGGCATTAAGAAATAATATATACTTAATAAGATATTTACCTAAACCATTATTATATGATAAACAATTTCTTTTAGATATATTTAATGAGGGCTATGATCCATACATATATATTTCTGATCCAAAAGCGGATGAAGAATATTGTCCAGAGGATTTTGGATATAATACGGTAATAGAATATTTACCTGAGGAATTAGCAAAAGATAGAGATATTGTATTAAGTATAGTTAAAACTGATTTCTTTTCTGCATTTCATATTGCTGATGAATTTAGAAATGATCCAGCAATAATGCAATATTTAGACGAATATGATATTGATTAGACGATTATTTATATAATTGGAAATATTAATATATATGTTTGGCGTCTAATTTTATTGATTATAATTTAATATAATTTTAATTAATGAAGCCTAGGAAACTAGGTTTTTTTTGCTAATTTTTTAGAAAAAAACAAAAAAAATTACGTTAATGTAAATATCATATTATATATAATATTATATATAATATGGTCATTTAAATTTAAGAGGATATATGAATAGAGGATGGTGATTTAAATGATAAAAATTAGCGAGAGACAAAAATTTGGGGATATTCTAATGCCTACAATAAATAACGGAGCGCGGATGGTTACTTTAAGATTGTAGTTAGACGAAGAAGAGGGAAACTACAAAGAGGAAGCATGACTTTTATGGATTATATTGTAAAGGAGGCATCTACACTAGACGATATTATTACACAAGTTTTAAAATTAATCTAGTTTATACAAAAGAAGGAGCAACAGCTCCTTTTTTGATTATTTACATTTAAAAGTTAATTTAAGTCTAATATTTATAAGTGATTTTAAACTTACAAGAAAGGAATTTATTATAATGATCAATTACATCGAAGAAATTGCAGTCGTTGGTACTGTAAAAAGAAAAAATGCAATTATTAACATATTAGATCATATAGGAGTAACCTATAAGATTTTAGGTAACACTGCAGAAAATATAGTAGTATCAGTTAATCCATCATCAAAGAGAATGGTTATAGGGGCACATTATGATGCATTCTATGCAGGAGCAAATGATAATGCAGCTGCATGCGTTATTTTGTTAAATTTAATTTCTAAATTAAAAGATAGTAAGTCAAGTATTGATTTTGTATTTTTTGATAAAGAAGAGCAGGGAGGAGTCGGAAGTAGAGAATATATAAAGATAGTTGGTAAGGAGAATATAGATTCCATGATCAACTTGGATATGTGTGGAATGGGAAGTAATATAGTAATGAGCTATAACTTTATAAATACTGATTTTGCTTATAAGGATGTATTTAGAACAATAGTTAGTAACTGTGCAAATCTATTAAAGGAATTACCATTTGGAGATTATAATTCTTTCGTGTCAAATGGAATTCCTGCTATTTTTATAATCAATTCAACTAATCATGACTTAGAATGGTATAAAAATTATTCAAATAGAATTGTTCGTGATTTGAATACTGATTTTATGAAGACAATGCATAGGCAGAATGATACTATAGACACATTCAGTGACTATGGAATGAATATGATATATGAATATGATATATGAGTATCTTATTAAATATTTAAAATAAAAAAGGATGGTATAGAAACAATGGAATATAAATTTAATGAATATGAAGCTCCAACTTTTGCTGATCTTTTGGAAAAGAAAGATTCAACTAAAATTTTAGAAGTAATGGCAGAGCTATACGATTATTTTCATGGCAGTTTAGATATGGGTGATATCGAAACTGGATATTTAAAGGAAGATTTATTTAAATTGAGAATATCTAATATTAGTGTTGAAAGCTTAGAAAGATATAAGCAAGATATTATCAGCGATATATTGGCCATTGTCAAAAATATTGTTGAGATTATTAAGCCTATTATGCACCATGAAGAAGATGAAAATAATATATTCATTCGAGAAAGTGATAATGGTACACTTCTTGAGGTGCTATTAAATCAATCTAATATTATTAGCAAATTGTTATGTAAGGAGAAGGAATAAATGCAAAATATAGTAAGAGTTAAAAGGGATTCAAATGGTCATATTATGGATGTTGAAATTGATATGAGCAATTCGGAAGATATACCACTTAAGGAAATTGAAAAGTATTTAGAAGAATTAAAGAAATCTAATGATGATTTGAGTGAATAAAGGTTTATAAGAAAGGTAGATTAATATGAATAAGCAGTTTAAAAACAAAAAGGAATTAAAACAATATATTGGAAGGTTATCTAATAGTGAAATTAATGATTTCGCAAATGATATTGAAGCATTGAAGGATGCAATCAATTTAAGATTTGATATTTATCGTGGAGAAGTGGCTAAAGCCTTATATGAGAAATTTGAGGATGAAAAGTCTGGAATATTAGCTATTTTAGAAATTGCATCTAATGCTTTAAATTATAACAAGCTAGATTATTTAGAAATTGATTATAAAATCGATGATGCAAATTCAGAAGTAGCAAATAGTATTTATAGTGAGTATTTAAGAGCATTAAACAGATTCAATGCATATTTTACGAAACTATATAGCATTTGTGATATGTTTGCTTCTAACCTATATGGAATAGGTAATTATCCTAAGGTTCCAGGAATAATAACTGGTGCATATAATGGACGTAACGGAGGGTATGATAGAAGTGAGGTTCAAACGAAGTTTATGAATTCAATTCTAAGATTAAATGAAATAATTGATTAAAAATGGAGGAAAAGCATATGGAAGAATTATTAAATAATATATATGGATACGATGATGTAAAGAAGGAATTAATGTTAATTAGAAGTTGGTTTAATAATAAGAATTTATTAAATGATAAAGTCCTTCTTCCAAAAGGACTTTTGTTTTATGGAATTCCAGGCTGTGGGAAAACATTGATTTTAAGAGAATATGCTAATAGCTTCAATTCAAAAATCATTGTTATAGATGGAAATACAGATGATGTTATCGAAGAGATTACCAGTAAATTTAGTGAAGCAAGAAAAGAAGAATTCGCTATTATTTTAATTGATGAAATTGATTTGTTAATCGATAAAAGTAGTTTAATTGAAAGAGCGATTCAAGCTGAAATGGATGGAATTAACAATGATGGATCTATTCTAGTTTTAGCTACTACTAATAATATTAGAAATATAAATAAAGCTCTATTAAGAAGTGGTAGATTTGATCGTAAGATAGAGATTGCTTCTCCGAATATGAAATCTAGAAAGGTAATAATAGAAAAGTTTATTAAAGAATTAGATGGTAACGATGAATATGTAAATTATGACCAAATATCTCAGCTGTCCTATTGTACTTGTGCAGATTTAAAGGCTATTGTTAATGATGCATATTTAAGATGCAATGGTAAATTTACAACTGATGAAATAGAAAATTCTTATCAAAGAATAGTTAATGGCAATTATGTTGATAATTCTATAGATTTTAAAGATTATAGAGTGGCAGTACACGAGGCAGGACATGCTGTTGTTGCTATGCTTTCTAAAAATTGGAAATTTTATTGTGCTAAATTTAACATAGATGGCGGAACAACAGAGGTAAATGCATGCGATGAGGAATTAGATACTATTGCTAAAAGAGAAGAGAGAATCAGAATTGCAATGGCAGGATATGTAGCAGAGACTGTTCTTTTAGGACACAAGGATATAGGTTCCTATAGTGATTATGAGAAGGTTTTTGATCTTTGTACTAGGTTTGTAGAAAGAGTATGTATTAATGGTCTTGACGGCTTTATAGGCCCATATAAAGATAATTCCAATAGATATGAATCATTAAATAAGCGCTATAAGAATGAAAAGCAAGTTTCTAAGCTTTTAAAGAAATATGAAAAAGAAACCTTTAAAATTGTAAAAGCAAATAAAAATTTAATTAAAGAGTTTGCGGATAAAATGTATACAAATGGAAAAGTATATTATAAAGACTTTATACCTAATAAAGATAAAGAAATATGCTATGAAGTTGCTTTGTATTGTATAGATAATAACAAAGTATCTATAAATAAGATTCAATCTCAGTTTGGTATCGGGTTTGATAAGGCATCTAAAATAGTTAAATATCTTTATAAAAAGGGAATAGTTAAAGATAATAAGGTAGTTACTAAAGATAAAGAGGAATTATTAAATATGTTAAGATAGGAGATTTATATGGGTGAAATAGTAAAACATTATTATATAGATGACGATGGTAAAGAAAAGTATATTGAATTACCTAAGGTGTCAATATACGAGGTATTACATTTAAGTGATGAAAAATTAATTAAATGCGGATATACAGTAAAAGAAATTTATGAAGCAAGAGAATTTATGAAGCATAATGGAAACGATATGGCAACAGATGAGCAGTATGAGCTATGTAAGGCTGTTATAAATGATTATTTAATAAATGATGAGAATATTGATTTTAGTAAATATAATTTAGGATTAATTATAAATAATTTTAAATATGGAAAAAATAGTGTTGATGATTTCTATGCAGAACAAATTATAAAAGGGCTTCTGGACTTTATTAAAAAATCATATAGGCCTGAGGCTGACTATAAGGAGTTAATTTATAAGGTTGCTGCTAATTGGGCAGATAAGGTTTTATATATAAGAGTTAATTTTGGGAATATAATTGATTTTAAATGAAAATATTAAGTGAAATTAAATAGAAAGGATTAGATATTATGAATAAAAAATTAGTTGTTTTAACTGGATCTTTTAATCCTGTTACTAAGGCACATTTTCAAATTTTAAGTGATGCTGTAGAAAAGCTTAATGCAGATAAAGGGTTATTTGTTGCTACTAGCAATGAGTATTTAATTAACAAAACTATTGTTAAAGCTAAAAGTAGAACTCCGTTTATTTTAAGTGAATCTGTAAGACAAAGCATGCTTGAAACTTTGAATGATGAAAATCCAAAGCTTTTCTTTGGTGGATTTGAGATGGGTGGTGCATCTCCTAAAACTAATAGCACTTTAAAAAAGATAATGAAGGATAATAAAGGGTTTGATTTATATTATCTTTGTGGTGCTGATAAATTACATGGCATTTCAAGATGGAACGATGCAGATAAGATGCTTTCTTCTATGCATCTAGTAGTTTATAGAAGAAGTGACATTGATGTTGATATGCTTATTAGTTCAGATCCATTTTTACTAAACTATAAGGATAGAATCATTATATTAGACACCAACGAAAGTATAGCTAATATATCTTCCACTGAGTTAAGAAATAGATTCTTTAATAATTTAGATTATAAGGAATTAATGAATGATGGTCCTTACCAGATTTTAAATAATTTTAAACCTTCTGATTTTAAGAAACCATCTGAGGAAGAGGTTATTAAATATACTATTTTATATGGCGGTAGATTTGGTGGTAATACCGCAAGAACATTAGTTTATAAAGATAATGTTAAGCTGTTTAATAATTGGGATGAATCTAAATTTGGTAATCGTGTTGACTTGATTAAAGGAACTAAGGTATATAAGGACGAGTTTAAGGTCAATAGTGATAATAATTATGTTACCGAGTTTGAATGTAAGAATATTGACTGTGCATTAGCTGCACAAAACTTAATTACAGAAGGACTTAATCCTGCAATTTTAAATATGGCATCTAATGTTCAACCTTGTGGAGGATATGATAAAGGTTCTGGTGCACAAGAAGAATCTTTATGTTATATGTCTACTTTGTCTCAGTCTTTATATCAATTTGGCAACCCTAAGAAAAAATATTTTAAGTATGCTAATTTAGAATATGTTCCTGGTGTATATCCTATGGATATAAACTATGGAGGAATTTATTCTCCTAATGTATGCTTCTTCAGGAATAATATTGATAGCTATTATTCCCTAAGAGATAAACCATTTAAATGTGCTGTTATATCTGTTGCGTCTTTAGCAAATAGAGGTGCAAACGAATGGACAGATAACGAAACTAAATATTTTGATGATGAAGGATATTTAACAAAAGAAGGAAAAGAAATTGAAAAGAATAAAATAAAAACCATTTGTAGAATAGCTTTAGATAACAACCATGATTCCCTAATTTTAGGAGCTTTTGGCTGTGGCGTATATAACTTAAAGTGCGATGAAGTTGCAACACTATTTTATGAAATTTTAAACGAAGCTGAATTTAAAAATAAGTTTAAGAAGATTGTTTTTGCAATTTTTGAGGGAAAAGGTTCTTCTAGAAAGATAGTTGGTGCAGAAGGCAAATTCAAGTCTTTTTATGACTTGTTCAATAGCAACTAAAGTTTAATCTGTATTCATAAAACGCTTTTTTTATGCTATAATTGTATCATAAGTATCAACTGAGGTGTTTTCTTTGCCCTAAATTTCAGAAAATTAAGATACGGCTATTAAGAATTTAATTTAGAAGGAGATAACATAATGAGAACTATTAAAGTTAACCAAATTAAATCCGTTTTGGATGAATACAGCAGCCGTTTATTAAATGGCAAAGTGTATTCTGTTTTATTTGTAAGCGAATCAGACGATTATGTCAGAGGCGTGATTGAAGAATGGTTGAAGGAACAACAAGAAAGAGGATTTACATATAGTCTGCGTTCACCTGCTTATTTATATGACGAAGATCCTCAAGGCTTTTTGAGAAAAACAAACTACTATGGCTATTTCGAACAGGCGAATATAGTTTTCAACAATATCGAGAGTGGTTATGACAATAACGATACCTGGAAAAACGAGTATGTTGATGCGTTTTTGAACCTGAAGAATAAAGAAGGTAGATATCCTAACAATGATGTTCAACTTATTATAATAAGAACTTTAAATCCAGCATGTGTGGGAAATAAACCTATTTTCGGAATTAATGACACTTCTCTATTTGATGAAATAGTAAATGTTGAAGTAGATAAAGAAGTTTTTGAAGAAATGTACTTAGGCAAAATAGAAAGCAAGATAAACGAATGTAAAGAACTAATTAAAAATGGCGATCCGTCTATGACCATCGAAGAACTCGAAAGTTGGTTAAACGAAGAAAAAAACAGATATGATTTAGCGAAGTTTGTATTAGAACACGCGCGTTTTGATTTTGTTCCCCTAAAGTGGCTTGAGGGTGTATATGATTCGGTAACCGGAACCGCAACGGATGGATTTTCTCCGGTCGATTTTTGTAATATCTTTAATCATATATCTACTGCCGATGACTTTTTTCAAGAGTGCCGTTATTCTTCTGACTTGCGCAACAATAGAATCTTATTAGAAATTATCAGCGAATATAAAAACCGTTAATCTAAAAAGGGCGGGCTACTGAAATTCAGTACACAATTCAGCATCATCTTCCGTGACGAGAATATCATCAACCCCTGTGTGGCTGTATCTCATCAAGCATCAGCGTGTATCTTTTCTGCAGTGGACAGCAGAACTGTTACAATTTTTTTATGCACAATAACATAAGAACAAGATTGCATTTTGTCTAATGGTACGAAAATTAAAATGCTCGCAGTCTTTTCAATAGCAACTAAAGTTTAATCTGTATTGATAAAACGCTTTCTTTTATGCTATAATTGATTGAAGAGAAGTCAATATATTTTTAAATATTTTTGAAAATATATTTATCTTCTTTTAATCAATACAAAAAATCCTCATTTTATGGATTTTTTTAAAAAAGAGGACAAATAAATATTAAGTTGTGGTATACTAATTATAGGTAAAGACGTCGCCGTTTTTATTTAGTTGATAAATTATGCCTAGTAATTTATTAACGCAGGCAACTAACACAACTTTGGGTTGGAGTCCGAGTTGTGTTTTCTTTTTATAGAAGTCTTTAATAGGATTTAAAGCAACACGTTTACGAATCATAGAACGAACCATTATGAAGAGAATAGTACGAAGCCTTTTGTTGCCGCATTTGGTTATAGAAAGATGTTTACCATCTTTTTGACCAGATTGGTCAATATTAGAATCAGTACCAGCAAAAGCAACTAAAGCCTTAGCAGATTTAAATCTATCAACATTAGATACTTCAGCAATAAATCTAGCTGCAGTATTCATTCCAACACCTGGAATAGAATCGATAGATTCTCTTAATATTTTCTTTGATTCATCTTGGTCAATAATTCTATTAATTTCTTCTAAAGTTTTGTTTAAACGTGTTTTATAAAATAAAGCTTGAGTGGCATAATCCTTAAGCATTTCTACTTCAAAATCATCTTTAGAACAACCTGGAATAGTGTTGTTAATTAATGTTAAAAGCTTAGAAATAACTTTAGTAGCATATTTATCACCATGACCAGTAAGTTCTTTAAAATCCTTAATTAATGTCTTTTCTCTGTGTGAAATTACATAATCAGGATGAGGATATTTTTGCATGAATTTAAGTGATGTAAAACAATCAAATTCACTCATTATAGCCTTATAAAATGGATAAATAGAATCTATCATCTCATAGAGATGAACTGTTATTTCTTGATATTGTTTTTCGGTTATCATGTAATAACGCTGTAAATCCTTTAATCGTTTTTCATCTTTTGATGGTTCATAATAAGATTTCACCTTATGTTCATAAACAACATAAGATAATGTTTTGCAATCTCTAGTATCAGTTTTCTTATTTCTAAGATCTGATTTCCTAACCTTAGCAGCTACAAGTGGAGGTATAGGAATAAAAGATATATTATTGGCTTTTAAATAAGCCATAATAGTTTTGTGATACACACCTGTGTATTCAAAATATACTTTAGGTTTGATTCCTGTCTTTAAGACAATATTATTATAAATTGTCATGATAGTAGAGAATCCTTCCTTAGTATGAAAAAATTTTTTAGGTTTCGATATAGGCGTATCAAAATCTAAGAAGCCTTGAATATGGCTTGATTCCTTGGAAACATCAATTGTAATACAAGGATTCATATATAACACCTCAAATTCTAGACGTATGTGATTAGGTTGAAAAACTTCCAGTTACTCTATCTACTTATATTCGCTTTGTGATACAGGTTTATGCAAAGTATGCATATCCTAATTGATTGATCAAGTTATACAAGAGGTGGAAGGGAGACATATTATAGCACGGGTTCGCCAATAAGGTGTCCAATTTAATAGTATACGTCTCCACAACCAACTATATAAAGTACGTCTAGCTTTATATAGTAGAACAAGTCTGATATATGCTTGTCTAAATTGATTATATCAAAATAAAGAAGTATAATATATGTATGAATTGTTCGTACTTTTATTATACGAAT
>CAMEKY010000032.1 GCA_945921565.1 uncultured Clostridium sp.
AGTATCATTTATTCTAGGCTTTATGGAACCATTACCCTATCATGAGTAAGAACCCGGGACTGGTCAACCCTTTGGCTTACTACCTTAGGTAGTTTGTGTTCAATATAAATGTAGCGCCGTATACGAGACCCGTACGTACGGTGCAATGGGAGGGGCAAAGAATTATTTTCTTTCCTCTACCCTATTGCTTAACTTTTTTGTTAAGTAAATTATTTGCTTGATTATATTGTCTTGTCAGTTTAACTTTTTCTTTTAACTGAATTTTTTTATAGTTTTCATTCTCATCTATTGATTTTTTCTTTTCAACCTTTAAGCCTTCAAGAATGGATTTGATTTCGTTTTCTAGCACGATATTTTTAAGCTTATATTCATTAGAAATATTCTTTTTTTCTGCTTTATCATATTTTTGTAAAAGCGCCATATTTTTTTTTCGCTTAAGACCTTTTTGTTTAAAATCCTTTTCGTGGTCTTTAATTTCTTGGATTTTTTTATTATTTAATTCAATGATGGAAGCATTATAATCTTTATTTATTTTCTTTATTTCCTTGATCATTGAATTTCTGATACTATAGCTATTTGCATTACATGCATCAAAAATTGCAAAATACTTTTTCTTTTGATCATTTTGATGCTGAATAAGCTCAAGCTCTTTATTCTTTTTAAGCTTATTATTAAGAGAATAGGCAGCCATATAATTTTTTTCTAAAATAGAAATCTGATAATTATTATCCATTTGCTTATCAAGATATAGTTTATCGTTAACCTCTATTTTTTTATCGATAATCTTTTTATTTTTTTCATAATTTTTGGTTATGGTACTAATATTTGTGTTATGACGTTGATTTAATTCATTATTTGAATTTTCTAGTATATTAAATTCCACATTATATAAAGAAGAGCATATTCTTTTATATGCTTTAAATGTTGTATTAAAGCTTGAATTAATATATGTACATATTTTGGTAAGAAGTAAAGATAGTTTACTAGAATTTGTATTTAAATACTCACCAATATTATCAATTCGATTTAGTTCTTGTGAGCTTTTATCTAAAACATTATCAATTAATGTAATAATTTGAAAATATGGATTTAAATCATTGTTTTTCAAATTATTAATTTTAGAAATTGATTTTTCCTTATATTCTAAATTCATCTGTTTTTTTATAGGTATATTACTAATTTGCTCCTCAAGATTTTTAATTGAAGCATTAATTTTGTTAATTTTGTTTTCTTTATCCTTTATGTCCTTTTTGATTATTCTGATATTTTGCCAAGATAAGTCATTTTTAACTGAGTCCAGCTTGGTTTTTAAAATGTCAATTTGTTTATAGTAATTATGTATTGTTGTTTTATATTTTGAAATTGTTTCGTTTAGGCTTGATAAATTTGTATTAATTAAAGCATCTTTTTCCTCGTATTCCTTATTTACCTGTTCAATTAAATCATTGTATGAATTACCAATGCTAAAATATATACGATCATTTATTAGTTTTTTAGCTAATTTATTTGCATATTTATTTAAATTATCATATAGATTTTTAAAGATTAATAATAAATCACCTATATACGCTGTTATTTTATTATCATTATTAAATTTAGAAGAAATATTTTTTAAATTATTTGTAAGATAGATAGAATAAACTCTAGATACATTTTCTAAAACTTTAAATAAATCTTCGAATAATTTATAGTCAATTTTTAATTTATTAATTTTTAAATCTAGCTTTATAGCTTCGCTATTATAATTTAAATTTTCAGTAAGTTTAGCTAGATTAAATTGGTATTCAATAGTTTCTTTTTGCTTAGAAAGATTAGCATCAAGCTTGTAAAAATCTAAATAAAATGTATTTAAATCTTTTTTTAAATCTAAAGCTTTTTTTTCTTTAAGATAAATATTTTGAGCTGTTTTTACCTCAAAATCATGATTAATCATACATTTATTAGTTTGAGATTCGATTAATCCTAAGTTATATTTTACTAAACTTTTATACTTTTCAATACTAAGTATTGCACATAGATCATTTAATCTTTTTTTATTATTATCAATTTTTTGTTTTGACTCAATTGTTTCATCTAAATAATTTGTTAGGTAATCCTTATGGCTAATGAGATCAGCAAGCTTACGTTCAAGTTGATAAATGCTAGATTTTAAGCTAAGCTCAAATCTAGTAAATTCAATTCCAAAATTATGCTTTAGGTTTAAGGAGGTAACACGATTTTTATTTGCTTCTATTGATAAGTTGTTTTCTATTATTTTTTCATATTCTTTTTTTTCAAGCTTAGAATATTGAATATTGTTTAGGACCTGATGCTTTTCAATTTTTTCATCGATTTCTAATAATGAAAGATTATATTTACGGTTATTATCTAGAAAATATTTGTTATTTTTTAAATTGTTTATTTTAATTAAATAAGCATTCTTAATATTGTTTTCCTTTTTTTTCATTATTTTATCAAATTGAAAAAAACTTTTTTTAGCAGTTTTTTCTTGATATTTTTGCATTTTTTTTGTAATAATGCTGTGTCTTTCAAGCTCATTATTTAAATATATTGTATCATTATATTTTTTTTCAAGCTTATATTTTTTTAAAGCATAAGAAGAGTAGAATTCATTTAATTCGTTTGAGTATTTTATAACTTCCTCGTCAATCTGTTTATCGATAATTTCAAATTTTTCTTGTAAATCAGTTGAAATTTTTTGTCTTAAAGCATTATATTTTTCACTAATTTGATCTAAGCTTTCATTTAGTGAATCTATTTCAATATTAGATTGAATATTATTAAGATTTTTTTCGCTATTATATTTTTTGGTTAATTTATCAATAAGTAAATTAAATTTTTTATCCTCATCTAAAATCGCATCATCCTTACGTTTTTTTCTAGATGAAATCTCATTATTTAAAACATCAATAGATTTTTTTGTATTAACAATTTGCTCTGTTATATCATCTGTTTTTTTATTATTAGCCTCCGATAATATATATATATCCTTAGATGTTTTAGCATGATTTTGATTGTTATCAGTTTCACACTTTTTATTAACTAAAACCATCATTTTATTATAATTTTTATGAATATCTGGTTCATAGCCTTGAAATCCTAATATAGAGAGGTTTTTATTTATATCGATATTGTTTAAAACATCACGATTTTTAATGGTACTAAGATACTCTTCATCATTTATAGATGAATTTAAGGACTCTAGCTCATTTATTTTATTTTTTAAATCAGATGAAATATTATCAGAGTTAAAATGATATATAGCCTCGTAATTTTCTTTATCATGGAAAAAAATATCATTGTTTTTAATTATAGATTTATCGTATTCCTTCAATAATTCAACTAGTTTTATATTAGAAGAAGAATATGACGCTTCGAACTCGTTAACAATTCTTATTACGCTTTGATACATAATTTGAAGCCCTGGAAGGTCAAATGAAAAAGAGGAATATTCGGGGTTTGAATTAAGCTTATTTAATTCTAAATGAAAATTATTAATAGCATTTTTAAAACTCATATTATTCCTCCTTCTTATTGTTTATAATTTAATTATATTATATAATTAAGTAAAATTAAAGTCAAAGAGAACAGGTGGAAAAATGAAGTGTAATATTTGTCAAAATGAAATGTATTTAAATAATGATTTAAACACATGTTTAAATTGTGGATTAATATGTAAAGAAAAAATTTATCCACCAAATGAACAATATAAAAGGTATTTATCACATAATTATGATGAAAATTATAAAGAATATATGAAAAGAATAAC
Organism: uncultured Clostridium sp.; assembly: GCA_945921565.1. Classification (GTDB taxonomy): domain Bacteria; phylum Bacillota_I; class Bacilli_A; order Acholeplasmatales; family Anaeroplasmataceae; genus CAG-307. The sequence goes on from CAMEKY010000032.1 coordinate 3,770, forward strand.
TAAAGATATAAACTTTGATAATAAAATTGTTCTTGATTTTGGTTGTGGTCAAAATCCATGCTTAAGTAATATTTATAAAAATGCAGAGTTCACAAATTATGATATATTCTTTTTTCCATCAGAGGAGTATAAATACAAGAAATATGATTTGATTTTAATGATAGAGGTTATTGAGCATCTTGAACATCCATATGAAATAATCAATGATCTATCAGATCTTCTTAAAGAAGACGGAAAAATTTATATTCATACAAAGCTATACAATGCTAAAACAGATTTTAAAACCTGGTGGTATAAAAGAGATATTACACATATAACATTTTTTAGTGAAAAAACATTTTATGTACTTGCACATAAAATTGGCTTAAAATGTGAAATAAAAGATGAATTCATAGTATTAAGTAAATAAAATAAGCATATATTTTATTGGTGATATTTATTATTATTCATATTGTAAGAGAAAATGAAAAAATTACTGATATTTTAAGAAATTACAATGTAACATTAGATGATATTAAAGTTTGTAATCTCCACATTACTGATTTTAACAACCTACGTCCATCTACAAAGTTAAGAATACCTAGTATTAATAGTGAAACAGTTGAAATTTTAGATAAATCAGAGCCACTTGTAAGCCAGTATTATGAGCCTAACTATCAAATTGAGGAGAATAATAATGATAACAATAATACAACTGATAACTACTCTAAAAAAAGACCATTTAATAACTTTGGCTTTAGAGGGTTAAATTTTATTAAACCTAATAGGCAAAATAGAGGATTTAATAAATCCATTTATCCTAATTTCATAGATAAAGACAATAATAATAACTCAAAATAGAATATTTTAATATAAATTACATCTTTTCTTTTATGACAATATAAAATTAAAGATGTTTTTTTTTATCTTATATGGTAAAATATTAATGCTATTGAAAGGAACATTTATATGAGTTATTTAGATAATTTAAATATTTGGAAAAATTATGAGAATCTAGATCCTACATTAAAGGCTGAATTAGATTCATTAAATGAAAAAGAATTAGAGGATGCATTCTATACGGATTTAGAATTTGGTACTGGTGGTTTAAGAGGTGTTCTTGGTGTTGGTACAAATAGAATGAATATTTATACTGTAAGGCGTGCTACTTTAGGATTTGCAAGATACCTTATAAATAAGAAGGATGCAAGAACAAAAGGTGTTTGTATCTCTCATGACAATCGTCATATGTCTAAAGAATTTGCGTTAAGCAGTGCTAAGGTTTTAGCAAATTTAGGCTTTAAGGTATATTTATTTGAGGATTTAAGACCTACACCTGAATTATCATTTGCGGTAAGATATTTAAAAGCTATTGGTGGTATAATGATTACTGCATCTCATAATCCTAAAGAATATAACGGATATAAGATTTATGATGAGGAAGGATGTCAATTACTTCCTAGTGAAGCTAATTTAGTAATTAAGGAAATTGAGGCAATTACGGATATTTTCTCAGTTGTAGAAGCCGATTCTATGGATAATATTACCATTTTAGGTAAAGAATTAGATGAAGCTTATGTGAATGATATCAAGACTATTGTTAGAAATCCAAATTGTAAAAAGGATTTTAAGATTACATATACTCCACTTCATGGTACGGGACAAGTATTTTTCCCTAATGTTTTAAAAAACTTAGGCTATGATGTTTATCCGGTTTTAAAGCAAATGACTAAAGATCCTGATTTTAGTGGTGTTAAAACATCAAATCCTGAAAATAAGGAAGCATATGATGAATCAATTGAATATGCAAAAGAAATAGGAGCTTCATTATGTCTTGCGACTGACCCTGATGCGGATAGATTAGGTGTTGCTGTACTTCATAATGGTGAATATGTATTACTAACTGGTAATCAAAGTGCGACAGTACTATTCAATTACATTGTTAACGACAAATTAAATAAGAAGGAATCTCTTGAAAACAACTATTTATTTACAACAGTAGTATCATCATCACTTCCAGCTCTAATTGCAAAAAAACATGGAATTAAAGTTGAAACTACATTAACAGGATTTAAATACATTGGTGCTAAGGCTAAAGAAATTGAGGGTAGTGGCCACTATTTATTTGGTTTTGAGGAATCATATGGTTGTTTAATTAAAGATAGTGTAAGAGATAAGGACTCACTTCAGGCTTGTATTATGCTTTGCGAGGCTGCCGCATATTATTATGAACAAGGTAAGGATTTAGTAGATGTCTTAGATGATATTTATAATGAATATGGATATACAGTTGAAGATATTTCTAATATTGGCTTAAAAGGAATTGAAGGAAAGAAAAAGATTGAGCTTATTATGAATCATTTTAGAAATAATGATATTTCTATTGATGGATATGACATTTTAATAAAAGAAGATATGAAGCTTGGTACTATTCTTGATATGAAGACAAAAACTGTAACTAAAAACCCACTTGAGACTTCAAATGTTATTAAATATCACTTATCTAATAATACATGGTTTGTTTTAAGACCAAGTGGTACAGAGCCTAAGCTAAAGGTGTATTATGGTGTATCTGGAGATTCAAAGGAAAGTGTTTACGAAGCACTTGCTGATTTAAAGGATCAGGTACTTGCAATTATTAATAAATTAATTTAATAATTTGGCTTACAACCTTGAAAAATAAAATATATTTGATATAATAATTACAAATAGCGTTGAAATAGATAAGTAGAGCTACAAAACTAGAGACTCGGGATGGTGGAAGCCGAGACGTATGCTTGAAGCTACTATGGAGCTAATCGTTTAATCCGCGTTAAGGATATTGAGTGCAGAATTGTTTATTCTGAACTAAGGTGGTACCGCGATAATTCGTCCTTAGATTTTAAGGACGTTTTTTTATTTTAAAGGAGATTTATATTATGAAAAAAATGAAAAGCTATGAAATTAGACAAATGTGGTTAGACTTTTTTAAATCAAAAGGGCATCAAGTAGAGCCATCAGCTTCACTTGTTCCCCAAAATGATCCAACATTATTATGGACAAACGCTGGTGTTAGTCCACTTAAAAAGTATTTTGATGGTTCTGTTATTCCCTCTAATCCACGTATTACAAATGCTCAAAAATGTATTCGTACAAATGATATTGAAAATGTAGGTAAAACTGCAAGACATCATACATTCTTTGAAATGATGGGAAACTTTTCAATAGGTGATTATTTTAGAGATGAGGTTTTACCATGGGCATATGAGCTTTTAACAAGCGAAGAGTGGTTTGGCATGGATAAGAATAAGCTATACATTACATATTATCCAGATGATTATGCAACAAGAGATTTATGGATTAAATGTGGAATGGATAGTGATCATTTAATTCCACTTAAAGATAATTTCTGGGAAATTGGTGAAGGACCATGTGGACCAGATACTGAAATTTTCTATGATAGAGGTCCTTCATTTGATTCACGTGGTAAGGAATTACTTGAAAATGACATTGAAAATGATCGTTTTATTGAAATTTGGAATATAGTATTTTCTCAATATAATTCTAAGCCTGGTATTCCAAGAAGCGAATATAAGGAATTACCTCATAAAAATATTGACACAGGGTCTGGACTTGAGCGCTTATGCTGCGTAATGCAAGGTGTTAATACGAATTATGATACAGATTTATTCATGCCACTGATTAATAAAATATCTGAAATCTGTGGTGTAAAGTATGAAGGTCAAATGGCTTTTAAGGTTATTGCTGATCACGTACGTACAGTAACATTTGCTATAGCTGATGGTGCAACAATGTCAAATGAAGGTCGAGGATATGTACTTAGAAGAGTTCTACGTCGTGCTACAAAATATGCTAAGAGATTAGGAATAAATCGACCATTTATGAGTGAGCTTGTAGATGTAGTAATTGAGATTATGGAGCCATTTTATCCATATTTGAATGATAAGGCTTTAATTGTTAAGGAAATAATGACAAGAGAAGAAACTAAATTCTTAGAAACAATTAATCAGGGTGAAAAGAGATTTAGTGAAATCGCAAAGAACTGTAATGTTATCAGTGGAGAAGATGCTTTCTTGTTATATGATACATATGGCTTTCCTTATGAGCTTACAGTAGAATATGCTGAAGAATTAGGTAAGAGTGTAGATGAGGAAGGCTTTAAGCATGCAATGGAAGAGCAAAAGGCTCGTGCAAGAAGCTCAAGAAAGGATATGGCATCATTTGCATCACAAAATGAATCATTTATGCAATTTAAGGACAAATCTGAATTCATCGGATATGATAATTTAGAATCAACTTCTAAGGTTATTGCTGTATTTGAAAATGGAATTGTTTTAGATAAAACACCATTCTATGCATTTAGTGGTGGTCAATTATGTGATAAAGGTACAATTGATGGCTATGAGGTTAGCGATGTATCTAAATTACCAAATGGACAGCATTTACATATTGTATTAGGTAAAGAGTTCAAGGTTGGTGATATTGTTAAATGTGTTGTTGATTTAGATAACAGAAATTTAACTCGTAAAAACCACTCATCTGCTCACCTATTCCAAGCAGCTCTTCAAGCACTATTTGGTCATCATATTCATCAACAAGGATCTCAAGTATCATCAAGCTATATGCGCTTTGACTTTAATAATTACAATTCATTTAATGATGAGGAAATTATTAAGGTTGAGGATTTAGTCAACAAATATATTAATGAAGCGCATAAAGTAGATACAAAGGTATTACCAATTGAAGAAGCTAAAAAGCTTGATGCAATGGCATTATTTGATGATAAATATGGTGATTTAGTAAGAGTAGTAGATATGGGTGTTTCTCGTGAATTTTGTGCTGGAACACATGTATCTAATACAAGTGATATTAAATCATTCCAAATTGTAGGATTTGAATCAATTGGTTCTGGTGTATTTAGATGTCTAGCTACAACTGGTAGTAATGCATTCAATTTACTTAAGGAAAATCTTAAGAATTTAGAAGAGGAGCTAAATACAATTAAAAATAAGATTAATACTATAATTGAGGATGCCAAAAAAGAAGGAATTAATCTATCATTTACTGATGATTTTGATTATGGTACTAATGAGGGCTATCGTTATGTGCTTAAGCTTAAGGAACATATAGCATATTTATCAAATGTATCAAAGAATCTAGATAAGGAATTAAAAAATTCGAAGAGCAAAAATGCTTTATCTAATTTAGATTCTTACCATAATGAAATTATTGATTCTAAATATTTGTTTATTAAAGAGGATGGTAAAGATACTAATGTACTTAAGGATTTAGCATCTGCTCTTTTAAATAAATATAGCTTAGAGCTAGTATTTATTAGTTCAATTAACAATAATCGTATAACTTTTGTTGCAAAAACAAATAATAAAATTAATGCCTCTGATATCGTTAAGAAGGCTGCATCCTTATGTAACGGTAAAGGTGGAGGTAAGCCTGACATTGCTCAAGCTGGTGGAGAGATTCCTCAAAACCTAGATGATATTATCAATAGAATTAAGGAATCATTATAATGAGATATTTAGGTTTAGATTTAGGTTCAAGGACTTTAGGACTTTCAATCTCAGATGAGCTTGGAATGTTTGCAAGAGCATATGATACGCTAAGATTTGAAGATGATGACTACGAATATGCAATTAATAAGACAATTGAAATCTGTGAGAAGGAAAAAATAGCAGAGATTGTCCTTGGTAATCCTAAGCATATGAACGGAGACGAAGGCATTAGATCACAAATTAGCTATAATTTTAAGGCTGAAATTGAAAAAAAATCAAATATAAAAGTACATCTTATTGATGAAAGATTAACAACAGTTAGAGTAGATAAGGCCATGATATTTGGAAATATGTCTAGACAAAAAAGACATCAAAAAAAGGATGAAATGGCTGCCGTAGTAATACTACAGGATTTTTTAGATCAAAAACACTAAGGAGGACAAAAACGTGGACGATAAAACATTAACAATAATTACAGATAAGGGTGAAGAAATTCTTTGTGAAATTCTATTTACAACCCATATTAAGGAATTTAATAAGGATTATGTGGTGTTCGTTGAAAAGGGAACAGATGTAGCATCAGCTGCAATTTATCACCCAACAGATAATGGACAAGGCAAACTTGAGCAAATCACCTCAGAAGCTGAATGGAATCGATTAGAGGAATTACTTGATGATTTTTATAATCAAAATGAAAATGGTTGCACAGGAGCATGTGAAAATTGCGATATGTGCGAAGAGGAAATCGAAGAATAATGAGCATTTCAATATCAGAAGATGATTTAATAAAAATGAATAACCTTTGTTTTTCTGACTATTTTTTGAAAATGAAGGAATATGCTAAAAAAAACAATGTCCCAATTATTCAGGATGAGGGCTTAGCATTTCTTTTAACCCTTGTTAGAGTTAAAAGACCAGTAAAAATTCTTGAAATAGGTACAGCTATAGGTTATTCAGCATCGATGATGGCTAATGAGGGCACAACTGTTTACACAATTGAGCGTGACATGAAAATGTATGAGCAAGCTTTACTAAATGTAAAAAATCTAAACCTAGAAGATAGGGTTCATTTGATTTTTAAGGATGCATTAGAGGCTTTTGATGATGTAAAGGATAATAGATTTGACTTGATTTTTATTGATGCGGCTAAGGCTCAATATATAAATTTCTTTAATCTTTACTCACCTCTTCTAAAAGATGATGGCATTATTGTAACAGATAATATGCTATTTCATGGTGTAAAAATGGAGGATGCAAAAACAAGAGCTTTAAGAGGATTAATAAGAAAACTTAATAACTATACCAATTTCTTACTTGAAAACGAAGACTTTCAAACATCTATTTTTAATGTGGGTGATGGAATGGCTGTTTCTACAAGACGGAGTATTGTAAAAAGTTAATATTTAGACTATAATATAGTTGTATAGTGAGGCAATGAAATGAATATATTATTTTTTTTAAAACCTAAAGCTAATATTGATTTTTTGTATAGTGATTTTACAATAAGACAAGCTCTTGAAAAGATGGAGGAGCATAAATATCAAGTACTCCCAATTATTGATCGTAATGGGGATTATTTTGGATCTATCTCTTCTTCAGATATTCTATTTGCAATAAAAAAAGAGCCAAATTTTGATATAAAGCTTGCGGAAAAAAAGAAATTATTAGAGGTTGAAAGAACCAGAAGCTATCAAGCAATCAATGTGAACAAAGATATTAATGAACTTATTAAAGTATCATTAGAGCAAAACTTTGTACCAGTAGTTGATGATAGAAATAAATTTATTGGAATTGTTACAAGAAAAGATATAATCGTATCATTTCTTAAAACTAATGTGAAGGATAATGGAGGAACAAAATGAAAATTGCAGTAATTGGCTGTGGCTCTATGGGATGCTACTTTGGAGCTAAGCTTTCAGTAAAAAATGAGGTTGTATTTATTGATACATTCCAAAAAACTGTTGATGCATTAAATCAAAACGGTATAACAGTAATAGATAATGATACTAAGCAAAATTATAAAGCAGATGCATTCTTGTCCGGAAAATATAAAAATCCCGTTGATATGGTATTATTATTTGTTAAGTCTACTCAAAATATGGCTGCACTAAGCCAAAATGCTGAAATGTTTAATGAACATACAATTGTAATGTCACTTCAAAATGGCTTTGGTAATGATCGCGAGATTTCACGCTTTGTAGATAGCAACAACATAATTATTGGTAACACACTTATAAATTGTGTAACTCAAGAATTAGGAGTGGTAAAAAAATCTGGAGATGGATTAACAGTGATTGGTTCATTAGTAGATAATAAGAAGCTTGCACTTACAGGAAAGCTTTGTTTAGATCAATCAGGCTTTAAGACAGAAATATCAGATGATATTAAACGTGTTGTTTGGCACAAGATTTTTGTTAATTCAACATTAAACCCATTAACTGCATTATTTAATTGCAAAATTAAAGTATGTTATGAAAATAAAAATATTTGGTATTTAATTGAAGCAATCACAAAAGAAGCAGTTGAAATAGCTAAGCTTGATGGCTGCGAATTTGATTATGAAGAGGTACTTGAGGATATAAAAAATACAATCTTTAATGTTGGGAAAGGATATACATCAATGTATCAGGATGTAGTTAACAAGCGCTTTACTGAAATTGAGAAGATTAATGGACAAATTGTTAATTTAGCGTATAAATATAATGTTAGTGCTCCATACAATGAGTTTGTATTAAATGCTATTAAAGCAATTGAAAAATTATACTAAAAAAGGTAAGGCATTATTGCCTTGCTTTTTAATATGTTTAGATTAATACCCATCATAGACATTGTAATGATAAGGCTTGAGCCACCGTATGATAAAAAAGGTAATGTAATTCCGGTTACTGGTAAAAGCCCAGTTACCACACCCATGTTAATAAAGGCTTGAACAAATAAAAGAGTTGAAAAACCAAATAATATGTTTTTTCCAAATGGATCTGAGATTGTTATTGATGCTCTATATCCACTAAAAATGATATAAAAGAAAGCAAGAATAATTATTAATCCCCCAATTAACCCAAGTTCTTCAATAATAATTGAAAAGATAAAATCAGTTTGAGGCTCAGGTAAAAAGAAGAATTTTTGTCTACTTTTAAAAAGTCCTGTACCAAATAATCCCGATGGACTTATTGAGAATAAGGATTGAATTATTTGAAAACCACTTCCTAAAGGATCAGACCACGGATTAATATATGAATTAATTCTATCCATTCGGTAGGGAGCAATAATAATTAAAACGGTGATTGCAGCTAAGGCTAGAATAATACCAATTAAGATAAATCTATGTTTTATTAAATCCTTATACATCATCATTAATATGGTTATTACTAAAATAAACCCAGAGCCAAAATCGGGTTCAAGCATTATAAGACCAAATATAAGGATGAGAAATAGAGTATAAAAAAATAAGGATTTTGTTTTAGCAAATTCTCCTTCATTTTTAGCACAAAATTTTGCTGTAAACAAAATTAATGCTATTTTAGCTATTTCAGATGGCTGAAAAGATAAATCATTAATACCAATCCAGCTTCTTGCTCCATTTTTTAAAATTCCAATCCCTGGAATCAATACTAAGATCAAAAGTATAATTGAAATAATCATTAAAGGATTAATGAATTTATTTATTTTATTGTAATTAAAATTACTAAAGAATATAAAAAAGATTAGTGATATAAATGTAAATATTAATTGCCTGATCAAATAATAATATTTATTGTTATAGGTATAGCTTGCCCAAACCATTGATGAGCTATAAACCATGAGATTACCAATTATGATTAAAAAAATAATTGCTAATACGTATTTATGATAATGCTTCATTATATCACCAATTAATTATATTCATTATATAAAAAATTATTAGAAGAAGGTGCTTAATTTGAAAGTTATATTAGGATTATCAGGAGGAGTAGATTCCTCAGTATCTGCATATCTTTTAAAAGAAAAAGGATATGATGTAATATGTGCATTTATGCGTAATTGGGATTCTGCTTTAAATAACGATTATTTAGGCAATCCTACAGTAAATGATAACGTTTGTCCTCAAGAGATTGATTACCAGGATGCACTAAAGGTCGCAGAAAAGCTTAATCTTGAATGCCAACGTATTGATTTTATAGAAGAGTATTGGAATGAAGTATTTTCATATTTTTTAAATGAATATAAAAAAGGAAGAACTCCAAATCCCGATATAATGTGTAATAAAAATATCAAATTTAAAGCATTCTTAAATTATGCGATGAAGCAAAATGCTGATTATATTGCGATGGGACATTATGCTAAGGTATTACATACAGATAAAAAATCGTATTTACTTAGAGCACATGACACTAATAAGGATCAAACATATTTTTTGTGTATGCTAAGTCAGGAGCAATTAAAAAAATCATTATTTCCCTTAGGAGAGATTGATAAGCCTGAGGTTAGAAGAATTGCTCATGAGCTTGATTTAGTAACTAAGGATAAAAAGGATTCGACTGGAATTTGCTTTATTGGAGAAAGAAATTTTAAACAATTTTTACATAATTACTTACCCGCTAAGCCTGGTGATATGGTTACTATGAGTGGTGATGTTGTTGCACGTCATGATGGATTAATGTATTATACAATTGGCCAAAGAAAAGGTCTTGATATTGGCGGTCTTAAGAACTATGATAATAGTCCATGGTTTGTAATTGGCAAAAATTTAGAAAAAAATCAGCTAATAGTTGGTCAAGGTTATTATAATGAATTTTTATATTCAACCTCATGTATTGCGTCAGAATTAAATGAAATTGCTGATCCAATTGAAGAAGATAAAGTTTATCAAGCAAAATTTAGATATCGTGATTCTGATCACCCTGTTAAAGTTAAAAAGCTTGAGGATAATAAAATAGAAGTTACTTTTTTAGAGCCAATTAGAGCATGTACACCTGGTCAGGCAGTTGTTTTTTACGATAATGACATATGTATGGGTGGCGCAATAATTGACGCTGCATACAGTAATGGGGAAAAAAGAATGTATTAATATGAAAATTAGATGGTTAAGTAATTAATCATCTTTTTTTATCATATTATTTATGGGTGATATTATTAATATCCTATTTCTTGGTGGTAAATCAGCAGGTCATGTAATTCCTAATTTAAGATTAATTGAATACCTAAAAGATAAGCATAGCTTTAATGCCTTTTATTTAGGCTTTAAAGGATATATCGAAGAAAAAATTGTAGGCACAAAAGCATTTTTTATTGGATTTAATAGGCCTAAAAATAAATATAAATTTATATTAAATAAAAAGCTATACAAAGAAATCACAAAAAAGCTTGAAGAAATTAATATTGACATTGTGATTTCAACTGGTGGTGGACATTCATATCATGGATTAAAATATGCGAAAAAAAAGAAAATACCATATTATTTAATTGAAGAAAATGTTGTACTGGGAAGTGTAAATAAATTATTTGCAAGAAAAAGCGAATGTATATTTACACCTTTTGATTTAAAAAATAATAAAAAATATGTTAAAGCTATAAATCCATCTTTTTTAATAAAAAGGCTAGATTTGCCAAAAAAATATGATTTTTTATTTGTAGGTGGTTCTCTTGGGAGCAATGTTATATCAAATATCTGTATTAAAATGAGAAAGCTTCCTTACCGAACATTATTAATCGCAGGAAACAAATATGAGAAATATAAGAAGCTTGAAAATGATAATCTTAAAATAGTAAAATATGCAGATACAGAAAAAGAATTTTCATCAAGTGAAATAATTATAACTAGATGTGGATCATCAACTTTATTTGAGCTTCTTGCTTTAAATAAAAAAATGATAATGGTTCCATCTAGCAAAACAAAGGGAAATCACCAGGTTTTAAATGCCAAAGAATTTGCAAAATTAAATCTTGGTATTTATATTAATGAAAAAAGCCTAGATATTGATACCATTGTAAACATTAAGAATTACGATTTTACAAATATATTACAAAGTCAAAGAGAATATTTATTAAATACAGGAATAGAGAATTATGAAAGATACATTTTTAAAGACATTAACTAAAATTGGTAATAAGTATGCAGCTATTAAATATAATGAAGATTTTAGTCAATATACATCCTTAAATGCAACTATATTTGTAAAATGTATTATTGAGCCTAAAAGAATAAAAGATTTAATAAAAATAATTAAAATATTAAATAATAAAAAAATACGATATGTTTCTTTTACTTATGGAACAAATTCATATATTACAGATGAGAACTTAGTTTTGATTAATCTAAAAAAAATTGAAAAGCTTAACTATATAGAAGATAAAAAAATAGTCGTATCTGGAAATCAACAAATGGCTCATTTAGCAAGTTTTTATAAAAATATGAATATTGATACCTTTTTAGGAGGTACGATGATTCCGGGAAGCATTGGCGCAGGAATAAAGATAAACGCGTCCGTTGGGGATATAAGTATAAACAAATATTTAAAAAAAGTATATGTAATAACGAAAAAAGGAAGAAAAAAATCTATTTCAAAAAGAAAAATAAGGATGTCATACAGGACTACAAGCCTAAAAAAGGACGATATTATTTATAAAGCAGAATTTAAGATTCATTATAATATTGATTGTGTTGATAAATTTTTAGAACTCCTGGATAAGAGGAAAAATCAGCCAAAGGGATATTCACTTGGGTCTACATTCTTAAATACTTGTGAATACAAAGCTTGGGAGCTAATAGATAAATGTGGATTAAGGGGATTTGAGTATAATGGATTTGTAATATCAAATATGCATGCAAATTTTATTATTAATAAAAGCTCTGGTAACCAAAATGATTTTGAAAATCTAATTTTTATTATAAAATTAATTGTTTTAATTAAAACAGGATATAGAATAAAAGAAGAAGTTGTTAAGCTTCAATAATAGATTTCTTGTATTAAGTCATCTTGAAAAGAAAATACTTGTAATGTAAAATATAAATAAAGAATATATACAAAATAATTCTTTTATTATTGGTTTACATATAAAACTTAATATTACATATTATTTTTATATAAATGTTTGAGTTTCCCCAAAATTAAATAAGGGTATAAAAAAAGAAAAATCTACGA
>CAMEKY010000033.1 GCA_945921565.1 uncultured Clostridium sp.
TCCATGGATTTGTAAATGGATAATAGGCATTATATCCACCTGTTGCTCGACCATACCCAAACAATTGGTGAAATTGAATATGTTCTGTTCTTCTCATCTCAGTAAAAATTTTGATTTTATTGCCATACCTACCATATGGATGATGTAAAACGATTGAATATCCATCATCTCCAATTGGAGTAGATGAATAACCTTTATCTTTCCAGTATTTCTTTTGAGTTGTAGACCAAGAAGGATTATGACCAATTTGATCTTGATAAGCAAATAACCTGAAATTCCTCCGTATGTGCCTCCAGTAGCGGTAAAAAATAAAACCAAGTGTACTTCCAACAAACATAAAACTTGTCACAGTCAAAGCAGTTGTTGAACTTGCAACACCACACGAAGCAGCCATCGCTGCTGATAACGCGACCGCAGCAGAACCTCCAGACGCAACTAATAGAGCAATCACGGTGCCAACAACAAAAGTTGCAGCAAGACCCCAACACAAATAAGATAGCCACTTTGGCATACGCCCGTCTCCGTCAGAATACATCACAGGATTGTTATTACAGTAAGCATATAAATTTGCACATCCAACATTTTCAACATCTAAATATTGAACACAATCATAAATCAACCATCTACGCCATTTTGGTACATAGAATCTTGATTTACAGTAATACATATCTACATCATAATAATAATATCCTTTATATCTTATTGGATTATAAATACCCTGACTTAATGTTACATTTCCATCATTATCATAATAGATATCTGTTCCAAAATTACCATATGCATCATAACTATATTTTACTACAGGCCTACCATTTGTGTCTACGAATCCTAAAATATTTTGCATAAAATCTTTTACATAAAAGTATTTAGTATTATTATCCTGAATAAATCCATATACTTCTTCATCATCTTCAAAATATAATCTTTTAACTAAATCTACCGGACATGCCCACGCTATCTAATTCCAAAATCCTTTTAACACATAATTTTTTGGCAAGAAAATGTCATTTTAACAAAAAAATACCTTGATTTTGATAAACATCATGTTTCAAGGTATTATTTCTTATTATTTATTAATTATCTTTTTAAATTCATTTGCTAAATTTTCTTTAGTAAAGCCAAAATATTCATGAATATGCTTAATTGGTGCAGATACACCAAATCGGTCAATTCCATAAACATTTTTACTATATTTATACCAAGGCATGCTAGCACCCATCTCAATAGCTAAACGATTAGTAATACTAGATGGTAAAATACTTTCCTTGTATTCCTCATCTTGATTATCAAATAAATTCATTGAAACCATTGAGACTACTCTAACATAAATGCCATCTTCTTTTAATAAACGTGCTGTATCAATCGCAATTGATAATTCAGATCCACATGATATTAAAATACCATCAATTGAAGACTGTGGCTCATAAACAATATATGCGCCCTTAGAAACTAAAGCTTTATTTGTTGATTCAAGCACTGGAAGTCCTTGACGAGATGTTGTAATAACCGTTGGAGTTTCAGTTGATGTAAAGGCTATTTCCATAGCCCCTGCAACTTCCTTAGCATCTGCAGGTCTTAATACATTTAAGTTTGGAATAGATCTTAGCATTGCAAAATGCTCAATCGGTTGATGAGTAGGTCCATCCTCTCCAACACATACAGAGTCATGAGAGAAAATAAACATTGATGGAATTCTCATTATTGCAGCCTGACGAATAGCAGGCTTCATATAATCAGAGAAAACAAAGAATCCCGCACAGAAGCTCTTTAATCCTCCATGAAGATTGATACCATTAACAATAGCTCCCATTGCATGCTCTCTAACGCCAAACTTAATGTTTCTTCCTACTCTATTATCAGCCTCGTAATCACCGTTTGCACCCTTAACAAAGGTTGATGGTGTTAAATCGGCAGAACCACCGATAATATTAGGTAAATCAATGCTATATGAATCTAAAATACGTCCTAAAATCTTACGTGTTGATTCAACACTTCCAACCTCCCAGGTTGGATGCTTATCAAATTTAAGCTCATAAGAGTTATAATAGAAATCCTCAAGCTCCTTATATAGTTCTGGATATTCCTTAATATAATCCTCAAGCAAATGTGACCATTCTACTTCCTTTAACACTCCACGCTCTTTGACATTTTTTGCAAAGAATTCATATACAGAGCTATCAATTTCAAATGGCTTGTTGCTATAACCAAGATTTTCTCTTAATATACCAGCTTTTTCATCACCTAAAGGCGCTCCATGAACAGCACTTGTTCCTTCATTTGGCGCACCAAAGCCAATTTTAGTCTTAATTTCAATAATTACTGGTCCTTTTTGCTTATTTGCCTTAGCTATAGCCTTAGAAATATCTTCAACATCATTTCCATCATTAACAAGATAATATGTCCAGCCCATAGCCTCAAATTTCATTTTTACATTTTCTGTATTATCAGATGAAACAGGCCCATCAAGCTGTATATCATTTGAATCATATAAAACAACTAAATTATCAATCTTTAAATGTCCTGCAAGACTGCAAGCCTCTTGAGCTAGGCCCTCTTGTAAGTCTCCATCTCCACATAAAACATAGGTTTTATGATTACAAATTGGAAAAATTTTAGTATCAAAGCGATTTGATAAATAATTTTGAGCTAATGCCATTCCACATGCAGTAGCTATACCTTGGCCAAGTGGTCCTGTTGTCATTTCAACACCTGGAGTATGGCGATACTCAGGATGACCTGGTGTAATGCTTCCAAGCTGACGGAAATTCTTCAAATCATCCATCGAAATTGCATATCCACTCAAATGATTTATTGCATAAAGTAACGCACTTCCATGACCTGCAGAAAGCACAAAGCGATCACGATTCCACCATTCAGGGTTCTCAGGATCAATATTAATAAATCTTGTGAAAAGTGTATAAACGATTGGAGCCGCTCCTAAAACAATTCCAGGATGCCCACTTTTCGCCTTATTAATCATATCGACACCTAAAACTCTTAGTGCATTAATATTTGCACGATCAATACTATTTGTTGCCATAATAACCTACCTACATCTTTTTTTTATTGAGTCAATTATTCTTCCTTTGTTTCTTCCTTAGCTTCTTCAACTTCAGTAGCCTCTTTGACTACTTCAGTAGTTTCTTCTTGTACATCACTTACTTCTTCACTTTCTACGGACTCTGAAGCTTCATCAGCTAAGGCTGCTTCCTCTTCAGCCTTTGCAGCTTGAGCGTCGTAATAAGCATCAATATAATTTCTTTGCTTTTCAAGTAAATTATTGAAGTTTGCTTCGCCAAGATCCTTCTTAATTAAAGCTAAAGCATCTGAATTTGCAAGATTAATTTTATTTGTTGTAAGCTTTCTTAACACTAATACAACAAACACATATACAATCGCAAGTCCTAATGTAAGATAAGTTCCTACATTACCAAGCTGCTTATTTAAAGCCATTAGCACAATAAATACAACTACTACAGCTAATGTTGCTGGTAGAACAATTTTCTTTGAGAAATTAGAAGATATTTTTTCACATTGATCCCAGAAATTTAACCAAACCTTATTTACCTTAGTAGAATATAAATCTGTTAATTCCTCATAATATCCCTTTTCAATTGCTAAACGGTAATTTACCCCATCAACGCTTGACCATACAGCAAATTTACCCTTATTAATAAACTCATTTAATATATCAGGATAATCATCTAGTAAAAAAACCTCAACTGTACGTCCATCAAATTCTTGAACCTCAACAGGTGTGCCATTTAGTTTTTCAAAAACACGTTCATTTAATTTCATTTTATATATTTCCTTTCTTAAAATAAAAAATAAATTTTACTAGTTTATTATAGCATTTAATACTCACTTTAAAAAGTTTTTTTTAAACTGATTTACTATTTTATCCTTCAATAAATAAAAACAGGTGCATAAATACACCTATTTAGAAGAAAATTCTAAAGAAATTTCCGATTAAATTGTTTTGATACAATTCTTTAGATAATCTAAAGCTGTCATGCTCTAGGCCAAAATCATTGATTATAAAGTTTCTAAATCCTTCTAATCCGTTTGATTGCATTATAAATGATAAAATTACCATTACAATACAAATGAATAAATAGAATAATATTTCATAAAATACAATTCCTAAAATACCATCTACTATTCTTATAGCTTTAGCCTTTCTTATTCCCTTAACTAATAGCTTTAGCAAAAAGCATAAAACGGTAATACCAAAGAATAAAATACAAAATGAAATGAGTACACAAAGAAATTTGGCAAATGTTTCACCAAGCCTTAAATATGCCTGATCAACAGAAAGCCCGACATCAACATTATTGGCAATAAAGCTTGGAAGTCCCAGTTCCTTAAGCAAGTCAGAGGTTGTCTCTATCCCTGGAGCCTTATTTTTAAATTTTTGTGCAAAGCTTACCGCCATTTCATCTCCCCAAATTTTATAAACAAATGCATTTGAAAGCTTTGAACAAAATAGTAGTGAAAATACAAATCCGCATAATGCATTTGCAACCTTAATAAATTTAGTCAAAAAACCAAATTTAAAACCGATAATTGCAAAGAATATTGCCAATAAAATTATCACCATACTAACAATTGAAAAATGATCATAATATGCTAAAAACATAAAAACACCTCCCTGTATTATTATTTTACATATAATCCATTTTTACAACAAATATTTTAGCATATTATTTTAATTTATACCATCAAAAAATAAATAATCTAGATTTTACCAAAATTAAATACTATAATACTTATAGGATTGGTGATATTATGAAAAAAATCGAAGAATTTCAATTTATTTTAAAAAAGAATAATATAGCAGCTTACATCATTCCAACCTCTGATTACCATCAAAGTGAATATGTAAGCGACTTCTTTAAGGGTAGAAGCTTTTTATCTGATTTCACAGGGTCTGCTGGTACACTTGTTGTAACAAAGTCAGATGCAAGGCTTTGGACTGATGGAAGGTATTTCATTCAAGCTCAAAGAGAGCTTAAGGGTACAGGTATTTCCTTAATGAAAATGGGGGTTCCAAATGTTCCAACAATACTACAATACTTAAAGTCAATACTAAAACCTGATGATATATTAGGCTTTGATGGTAAAGTAATCAACTGTCAAACCTTACTTTCATATGAGGAAGAGCTTAATTGTAAAATTGAATTAAATCTTGATTTAATTTCTGAAATATGGAAAGATAGACCTCAATTACCTAATAAAATGATTTATGAATTGATTGACTACTACAGTGGTGAGACCACAAAATCAAAAATCAAAAGGATTTTGGAAAAAATAAAGGCTTCGAAGGCAGATACTCATATCCTTACTTCTCTTGAGGACCAAGCATGGCTTTATAACCTAAGAGGAGATGATGTAGCATATACACCTGTATTCTTAGCCTATACTGTTATTGTCGATGATAATATCCATTTATTTGTTGACAACAAAAAGATAAATGCAAATGTTAACAAAATTCTTCAAGCAAATAATGTAAAGCTACATGGCTATAATGAAATCTATAGCTTTACAAAAGAGCTTCGTAACAAAAAAATACTGATTGACAAAACAAAGGTTAACGCAGCCATATTCAACAATATTAGAAACAATAACACAATCATTTTTGATGAAAATCCAACTCTTAAAATGAAGGCCGTTAAAAATGAAACAGAAATCAAAAATACAAGGCTTGCCCATGTATTAGATGGCGTTGCAGTTACAAAATTTATGAAATGGATTAAAGAGAGTGTTGTGGATGAGGATATAACCGAGCTTGATGCTCAGAATTATTTAGAAAAGCTTAGAAGAAAAGAGGAATCTTTGATAAATCTATCATTCGAAACAATTTGCGCATATAAAGAAAATGCTGCGATGATGCATTATAATGCAATTACTGGGAATAATTCCAGACTTCATCCTGAGGGAATGTTGCTAGTTGATAGTGGTGGTACATATCTATATGGTACAACAGATATAACTCGAACTTTTAGCCTTGGAAATCCAACAAAAGAGGAAAAAATGTATTTTACAACAGTATTAAAATCTGTGATTGATTTATCTGATACTGTTTTCCTAAAGGGCTGTACAGGTCAAAATCTAGATATTAAGGCTAGAGGTCCAATTTGGAAGATGCTAATTGATTACAAGTGTGGTACAGGACATGGTGTAGGTCATATTCTATCAGTCCATGAAGCTCCAAACGGCTTTAGATGGCAAATCGTAAAGGAACGTAACGATAGTGCTGTTTTAGAGCCTGGTATGATTACCACAAACGAGCCTGGTATTTATTTAGAAAACAAGCTTGGAATTCGAACTGAAAATGAAATGCTATGTAAAGAGCTTACAACTAACGAATTTGGAACATTCTACGGCTTTGAGACTATAACATATGCACCTATTGATTTAGATTTGATTGAACCATCATATCTATCAGCAGATGAAATAAGCTGGTTAAATGACTATCATCAGGCAGTATACGACAAGCTTAGTCCTTATTTAGATAATGGGGAAAAAGAATGGTTAAAAAAATATACTAGAAAAATTTAATTGGAATACCGTTTGGTATTCTTTTTTTATAAAAAAAATAGATTTAAAAATCTACTTTTTAGGAATAATATCTAAAACAATAATATGAGGTCTGTTAAACACTCTAAATGGAAAATCCTTTCCACCAAGCCCTCTAGATACATACATTCTCTTATTATCTTCTTTATATTCTCCACTTGTATATTTTGGAAAAAGACCTTGCTCGGGGGCATATAAGCCATGACCAAAAAATCTAAATTGACCTCCATGTGCATGCCCAGAAAAAATAATATCATCATTATAGTATCCAAATAGCTCCGGCTGATGAGCAAGCAATATGCTTAAGCTACATTCTTCCTTCTTAAGCTTAAAATATGGTGACAAATCATCGTATTTTTTAGCATTTGATATTCCTCTTATTAAAATATCACCATAAACATATTGGTTATTGTTTAAAACCATTACTCCTGATTCTTCTATTTTTTTTAGATACTCATTCTTTTTATTTTCACTCATTCTTTCCTCATGATTTCCTGTTACAAAAAAGCTTTTATATTTGCTTAAGGCCTTCATTAATGACAAAGATATATTAAAATCATCCTTTTGTGAATGTACCATATCTCCTGTATAAATAATAATATTTGGATTAATTTTTTCAATTGCTAAAATAAGCTTATGATTATTCCGCCCAAATTCTTTAGAATGTAAATCTGAGATTTGACATATTCTTACACAATGATCGACATCTGCATAGTATTCATATCTATCAATATCAAGCCAATTATTTTCTAAATATAAGAATATAATCAATCCTATTATCAATAAAACACTAATCCCTATAATTAAATAAATCAATTTAACAAGAACTCCTTTAAAATTTTATCAACCTCATCAAACGACTTAGACATATTAACCATATTTTTTACCGCAGCTGCATGAGTCATACCCTTTAAATACCAACCAATATGGCTTCTCATTTCCAGCATAGCTAAATGCTCTCCTTTTAGGCTAAGAAAGCGATTGTATTGGTCTATAATCATTTCATAAACCTCTTTTTTTGTAGGACGAGGTAATACCTCTTTACTATCTAAGTAAGCATTAATCTCCTTAAATATCCACGGATTCCCTAGGCATCCCCTTCCAACCATTACGGCCTTGCAGCCTGTATATTCTAGCATGTGAAGCGCAGTTTTACCATCAACTACGTCCCCATTTCCAATTACAGGAACACTAACACTTTCTACAACCTGCTTGATTACATCTAAATTAGCTTTACCACTATACATCTGGGCACGTGTTCTTCCATGTACTGCAATAGCCTTAGCACCTGCACGCTCAATCATTTTAGCATTTTCTACTGCATTAATATTATTCTCATCCCAACCTATTCTTATTTTTACAGTTATTGGAAGATGTGTTGATTCCACAACAGCCTTAGTAATCTCATAAACTCTTTTTGGATCCTTTAAAAGCGATGAGCCTGCACCCGCTTTTTTAGCAACCTTATTTACAGGGCATCCCATATTTATATCAATAATATCTGCATCTGTATTTTCTGTTATCCATTTTGCTGCATAAACTAAGGTTTCTTCATCCGCTCCAAATATTTGCATAGATAAAGGATGCTCCTTACAGCTAACATGGGTCATTTTAATTGTCTTTGCATTATTAAATGATAAAGCCTTATCACTTATCATTTCACACACAACAAGCCCAGCGCCCATTTCCTTACAGATTCCTCTAAATGATTCATTTGTTATACCCGCCATAGGCGCAAGCACAACTTGGTTATCAATTTCAACGTTTCCTATTTTCCACTTCATTTTAATAATTCCTTTAATGTAGCTTCTATTTCTTCAATAGGTAGACCAATTATATTATTTAAAGAACCACTATATTTTTCAATAAGAGCCTTACCAATACCTTGAATAGCATAGCTTCCAGCCTTATCGTATGGTTCATTTGTATCTAAATATTCATTAATCATATCATCTGTTAATTCCTTAAATTTAACATAGGATACAACATATGTCATCATATCATAATTTGGTGCTAGAATTGAGACTCCTGATACTACCTCATGAGTCCTTCCGGAAAATGCCCTAAGCATATTATAAGCATCACTTCTTGATTTTGGCTTTCCATAAATTATATTATCCATATAAACCATTGTATCAGTAGATAAAACGACATCACTTGGATGCTCCGCAAATACAGCATTTCCTTTTTTTCTCGCAACTAACATTGCATTTTTATATACGTTAAGGCTAGGATTGGTAGATTCATCTGTATCTTTTACACATATCTCAAAATCAAATCCGAATCTTTCAAGTATTTCCTTTCTCCTTGGAGATTTAGATGCCAAAATCAATTTCATAATAGTACACCACTTTCTATGCTGATAATTATAATTTAATTATAGTTTTTTTTCAAGCGTAAGCTATTTTTGACATAATTTGATTAAGAGTTTAGTTAAAATTAGCTAGGTGATATTGTGAAAAAGGGGTTAAGGATGATGCTACTTATTGTAACATCAGCTATTGGGATTTATTTTGATAATGATTATTTAGGGTTATATTTAGCCTGTATCGGTCTTGTGCTATATAATATAAAAAGCTATTATGTGCTTGTATTAATACTAGCGTATTTTAAAATGCCAATTATTCAATTTATTGGGGTTATAATAACTATAATATGCTTATTATTTTTTTATAAAATCAAAAATAAAACAACTAAGCTACTAGCTTCATACTCTATTTTAAGTGTTAGTATTTTGATACTTGGAATATATTTAAAAGACTATAAGTTTTTAATCATATCTATATCATTACTTACACTACTAGCTTTTTTAATGTATTTTTATTTAAAATACGATTTTGAATTAGATTATTTTTATAATAAATCCTTGTTAGCCTTGATAGTTGGCCTTTACATTAGCTTTTCAAATGACTCTATGCTAGGATTTTTTTTACTTCTTGTAAGCTTTACAGGCAAAAGAGATTTTTTTATTTTACCCTTTATTTGTGCTATTGCAATTTATACAGATAATTCCAAATGGCCTGTAATTTTATTTATGCTAGCTATTTCAATAAAAAAGCTCCCAACTATGACAGTATTAAGTGCTATTTCGATATATTTATATAAGAGTAACTACTTGTATTACTTGCCGATAATTCTAAATTACTTATATTATTTAACTATCAAATATGATACAAAGCCAAATATTATTACTAATAACAATTATAAATCCTATATAAATGTATTAGATAATACCTCTTATAATACTGAACCATATGATGAGCTTGATAATAAAATATCTGAGCTTATTAAAAGCTATTGTATAAACTGCAGCCAAAACAAGAACTGCTTTAGTAAAAAAAGAATATCCTTATATCGTTATTTTGTGTATGAAACATGCTTAAATATTCCTAAAACAAAGGAAATTGAATATTTTATTTATAATTGCGAATATAAACAAATGATGGACGAGCATCCAAAAATACCTTTCTTATTAAAATCTAATTATAAATCTATTAATGAGCTTGTTTGCTTTAACGAAAATAATGAAGCTTTTATTAGTCATATCACTTCATCTCTTAAAGGATTCAATTTAAAAGAAATTAAGGTAATAAATAGTGCATCATCTTATGCACAATTAAGCTTCAACGACTACATTAATCCTCACCTTTTAAATATGAGACTAAAAATTAAAAACTTAGCAGTAAAGCAAGATGGATTAACATATAATATATATCAAATTCCCAAAATAAAGGTTAAGGCCGAATCTATAATATTATCAAAGGGAGGCTCTTATATTTCTGGGGATAATTGCTTAATTAAATCTACAAACACAGACTTTTATGCAGCATTATCAGATGGTATGGGAAGTGGCTTACGAGCATATGAATCATCAAAAAGTGTTCTAACTAAGCTAGATTCTTTAATTGAACTTGGATTTACAGAATCAGAATTATTAAAGGCTTTAGCTCATTTAATTCAAATATCCCTATGCTCAAATTCATATGCTACTTTGGATTTACTTCATGTCGATTTGACAAATGCAAAAGGAACCTTATATAAAGTAGCTTCTGAGGAAACTATTTTTATAAGAAATAATCGAATCCAAGCTTTAACTACTAAGACACTACCGATTGAATTTGACAATATCCTTGACAGCTATTCATTTGAATTTGAACACAATGATCTTATTCTTATTATCTCTGATGGTGTATTAAATTTTATAAATAAAAAGGCTCTTTATTCGTTTATTTTAGCCAAAGCGTATTTAAGCCCTGATAAGCTTGTATATCAGATTGGCAAATATATATATGAAGCTTCTAATAAAAAGCTTTTAGATGACACGTCAATTGTAGCTATTCGTATTGAATAGATATAGATTTTTCCCCTTTAATATGCTAAAATTTATATGATTTGGATGTGGTTAATATGATTAATAAGGTTAAAAATTACATCATAGAAAATAGTCTAATACCAAGCAATTCTACTGTCGTCTTGGCTTTTTCATATGGCGTTGATTCCGCTGTTTGTCTGCATGTTTTACTCAAGCTTGGATTTAAGGTGGTACTAGCTCATGTGAATCACAAGCATCGTGCCGAGTCTGATATGGAGGAAATTGAGGCTAAAGCGTTAGCAAAAAAGCTAAATATTCCTATTCATGTACTTATTTTAGATGAGGATCATTCTAAAAATTTTCACGCAGACGCTCATGATAAAAGATATAGTTTTTATAAAAAAGTCGCTATGGAGCATAATACTAATATAATTGTAACAGCCCATCATCTAAATGATAATGCTGAAACTATTATTCTAAATTTAATTAGAGGCTCTAATTTATATGGATATTCAGGAATTCAACCTTGTGTTTTTAAGGATGGAGTTAAAATTGTAAGACCCTTAATGTGTTTAACAAAAAATGAGATTAAAGAATATCAAAGACAAAATAATATAATGTATTTTGAGGATTCATCAAATAGTGAGGACAATTTCACAAGAAACAGAATAAGACATCATGTTATTCCTCTTCTTCTTAAAGAAAATCCAAATTTATTTAAACAGCTATCGGATTATAGTAATATTTTAAAGGATTCATTTGATTTTATAAGAAGTGAATCTACTAAAATGCTTAAATGTTGGGAAAATAAAATAGTAGTTGATGAATACAATAGACTAAATAATGCTTTAAAAAATGATATTGTAGTTTTATTACTAGAAAAATTTAATGTTGAAAAGAGCTTTAATTTAGTTAACGACATTAAAAATGCCTTAACATCTATTAAGCCTCAGCTTGATTTAAATATTAAGGATAATCTATATTTTAAGAAAAGATATAATATAGCGTTTATTGAACAAGAAATAAAAAGCACTGAAATATACATAAAAATGTATGAAAATGATGTGATTTTTGTCAAAAATACCCGTTTTTATTTCACCAAAAATTTACCTGATTTAAGTGCAAAATATATAAAACTATGCTATAATAATATAGTATTTCCAATTATCGTAAGAAGCAGGATGAATGGAGATACTATTATGATGAATTATGGTCATAAGAAATTAAAAGACCTGTTTATTGATTTGCATATTTCAAAGGAAGAAAGAAATGAGGCTGTTATTTTTGAGAACAACGGAGAAATTCTTTGGGTTTATAATTATGCAAAATCAAAAGAATTACAAAAAATGAAGGAAACAGGCGATATTTATTTAGTATATGAGGTATTCAAGGATGAAAAATGATATTAAAAAAATTCTTCTAAGCTCTGAAGAAATAGCTTCGATATGTAAAAAGCTTGGGAAGCAAATTGAGGATGATTATAAAGATAAAAAGCCTATTGTTGTAGGGCTTTTAAGAGGATGCTTACCATTTATGTCTGATTTAGTCAAATGTATTAATGCGTATATATATTTAGATTATATGAGTGTGTCAAGCTATGAAGGAACATCTTCTACAGGTGTTATTAAGGTAAATAAAGACGTTTCCACTGATGTTACTGGTCGTGATGTAATCGTTGTCGATGACATTATAGACACTGGTCATACTTTAGAATATGTTACAAAATATTTTCTGAATAAAGGCGCAAAAAGTGTTAAAACATGCTGCTTACTTGATAAGCCTGAGGGCAGAAAGGTAAATTTTAATGCTGATTATGTTGGACACATTGTACCTAATGAATTTGTAGTTGGATATGGCCTAGATTATGATGGCTTATATCGTAATCTTGATTTTGTAGGTGTATTAAAGCCTGAAATTTACAGTAAATAGGAGGTATTTATGGATAATAATCAAAACAATAATCAAAACAATCCCCAAAGAAGAAAGCGTATTGACTGGACAGTTATATTTGTCTTAATCATAATGCTTGTGTTAGGTGGAATCCTAATTAATAATTTAACTAAGAAATCATATGAGGAAATTGGATTTAATGATTTAATGCAGGTAATATCCGGTGGATATTCGGATTCAGATAATGATGGAAAGGTTTATTCTCCGCTTTCTGGTGAGCATTTAGCAACGGATGAAATTATAGTTGAAGTTTATAATATGCAAGCCTCACCTTTAGATTCAACAAATAGTGGAAATCTTAACATTAAAGGTAAGGCAGTAGAAAAAATTAATAACAAATCAACAACCTACTACATCACTTGTAATGTGACAGAGGACCAATTTAGCCTTGTATCATCTGCTGTAACTATTTATCTAAATGAAGCAAGTACTAGCTTCTGGACAATTCTTCTTAATATTCTTCCATGGATTATATTCATAGGCTTCTTCATCTTCCTACTAAAGAGTGGTGGTGGAAATAAACAAGCCTTTGACTTTGGTAAAAATAGAGCTCGTATGGCTCGTGGAAAAACTGTCACATTTGACGATGTAGCAGGGTGTGATGAGGAAAAAGAGGAGCTTGTTGAGGTTGTAGACTTTTTAAAGAATCCTCGCAAATATATTGAAATAGGTGCAAGAATTCCTAAGGGAGTACTTCTATGTGGTTCTCCTGGTACAGGAAAAACATTACTTGCAAAGGCAGTAGCTGGTGAGGCTGGTGTTCCATTCTTCTCTATTTCCGGTTCAGATTTTGTGGAAATGTTCGTCGGTGTGGGTGCCGCTCGTGTACGTGATTTATTCAAAGAGGCTAAGGAAAATGCGCCTTGTATTATCTTTATTGATGAAATTGATGCAGTTGGTCGTCAACGTGGTGCTGGTATAGGTGGAGGACATGATGAACGTGAACAAACACTTAACCAATTACTAGTTGAAATGGATGGATTTACAGTAAATCAAGGTATTATCATTATGGCTGCGACAAACCGTCCAGATGTACTTGACCCTGCACTTCTTCGTCCAGGCCGTTTTGACCGTCAAATTACTATTTCAAATCCTGATGTTAAGGGTCGTGAGGCTATACTAAAGGTTCATGCTAAGAATAAAAAATTTGCATCCGATGTTAAGTTTGATGAAATTGCTCACCGTATCCCAGGATTTAGTGGTGCAGATATTGAAAATCTATTAAATGAAGCTGCCTTACTAGCCGCAAGAGATAATCGTAAGGTTATTAATAAATTTGATATAGATGAGGCTACAGACCGTGTAATGATGGGTCCTGCTAAGAAGAGTCGTGTTATTACAGAAAAAGAAAAGAATGTAGTTGCTTATCACGAAGCAGGTCATGCAGTTATCGGATTAAAGCTTGAAAAATCAAATGTTGTTCAAAAGGTTACTATTATTCCTCGTGGTCAAGCTGGTGGATATAATTTAATGCTTCCTGAGGAGGAAACTTATCTTGAAACTAAATCTTCCCTAACAGCTCGTATTGTAGGATATTTAGGTGGACGTGTAGCTGAAGAAATCATGTTCCATGAGGTTTCTACAGGTGCATCAAATGACTTCCAAAATGCAACTAAGATTGCTCGTGCAATGGTTACAGAATATGGTATGTCTGATTTAGGTCCTGTTCAATATGAACAGCCTAATGGTTCAATTTTCCTAGGACGTGACTACAACAAGGAAAAGAATTTCTCTGAACAGGTAGCTCTTGAAATTGACCGTGAAACTCGTAAGATTATTGAAACTTGTTACGAAGAAGCTCGTAAATGTATTACTGAAAACAAACGTCTTCTTTGTGTAATTGCTGAATACTTAAAGCGTGTTGAGACATTAACTAAATCTGATATTGATGAAATCAATTCTACAGGTCACTTGATGTGGTTTGATAAGAAGCATAAGGCTGATCCTGTTTTAATTGATGGTGTCCCTGTTGTTGATCCTTCTTCTTTAGAAGAGGAGGCTAAGCAGGCAGAGCCTACTACTGTAGTAGAGGCTGAAACATCTACTACAACTGAAGATGCAGATATTGAGGCAGGTACTATTCCTTCTTTTGATGAAAACAAGGATGAAAATAATGAGAATTGATAAATATCTTAAGGTAAGTAGAATCATTAAAAGACGCACACTTGCTAAAGAAGTTACAAATGAGGAGCGTATCTTAGTGAATGATAAGCAGGTAAAGCCATCATACAATGTTAAAATTGGTGATATCATTACTATCTTGTTTGGCAACAAGGAAGTAAAGGTTAAGGTTTTAAATACAAATGAATATGCCAAAAAAGCAGATGCTTCATTAATGTATGAGCTTATCAGTGAAAAATTAATTCAAAGCTAACAACTACAAAGGATATTCAAATGCGGATATCCTTTCTTTTTTTGTCAAAATCATTTTACTTTTAAGAAAAAAAGCATATAATATGTCCGTATTTTAACCTAGAAAACGCTTTTATAATTATTTTCTTTATTGTATAATAATAAATATAAAGGAGTGAGAATTATGCCACTAGTAGATACTAGAGAAATGTTTAAAAAAGCTTATGAAGGTCACTACGCAATTGGTGCCTTCAATATAAATAATATGGAGCAAATCCAAGGAATTGTTGATGCTTGTAATGAATTAAAAAGCCCTGTGATTTTACAGGTTTCAAGAGGTGCAAGAAAATACGCTAAGCCAATTTATTTAAAGAAAATGGTTGAGGCTGCTGTATTAGATTCTAATATTCCGATTGCTCTACACCTTGATCATGGAGATACATTTGAAACTTGTAAGGATTGCATTGACGGAGGATTTACTTCTGTAATGATTGATGGATCTCATCTATCACTTGAGGAAAATATAGCCCTAACAAAAAAGGTATGTGAATATGCACATAGCCACGTACCATATGTTACCGTCGAAGGAGAGCTTGGAAGACTTGCGGGAATTGAAGAGCACGTAAATGTTTCTGCTGAGGATTCAAGCTATACCAACCCTGACGACGTTGAACGTTTTGTTAAAGAAACTGGTGTTGATTCACTTGCGATTGCCATTGGTACATCACATGGAGCATTTAAATTTAAGCCTGGTACAAAGCCTCAGCTTCGTTTTGATATACTAAAAGAGGTTGAAAAGCG
>CAMEKY010000034.1 GCA_945921565.1 uncultured Clostridium sp.
AAGTAGAAAAGGTTATTGCAAATAAACAAGATAATAGAATAACTGCTGAACAGGAAGTTCAAAACTATTGGGATGCATTAACATTTCTAGAAGAAGAGAATAAAAAGAAAACACCTATTGATTTGGAATTTGTTTTAAAGCTCCATGATATTATTCAAAGAAAAGGAAAATTATCAAGAATACCATTTAGAGGCCAAACACCTCCTGGAGTATTATTTGCAGTATATGATTCAATATCAAAACAAGCAGAGTATATTCCCCCAGAGTGGATTGATATAGAGCCATTAATAAATGAACTTATTGATTGGTATAACAATAATCAAAGCTTGCCGGTTCCTATATTAGCTGCAATCATGCATTATGCATTAGTTACGATTCATCCATTTACAGATGGTAACGGAAGAACATCTAGAGCTCTTGCTACTTATGTTTTAATGCAACATGATTATGATTTTAAAGGCTTTAATTCATTTGAGGAATATTATATGTCAGATTTGAATGGATATTATGAATCTATTCAAATGGGATTGCCTGCGCTATTTTATTCAGGAAGAGAAAATCCACCACATTTAGAAATATGGATAGAGTATTTTTGTAAAATAATGGCACTAAATGCTGAAAAAATATATGAACAAGCATTAGAAGCTTCAAGGAAAGAAAACAACTCCTTATTAAACGGATTATCCAAAAAAGATCTAGTCTTAATCAGGTATATGATTGAGAATGGTTTAAAAGTTGTTAAAAATAAAGAATTAGCAGAATTGTTCTGCGTTACACCACGCGCAATATCAAAATGGATGAATGAATGGGTAGAAAAAGGAATTTTAGTAGCTAATTCAGGTCATACAAGAATAACTAGCTATCATTTATCAGTTGATTATGAAAAAATAAAGGTTTCAGATATTGGATTTACAAAGTAATTTTACCTATTTTTAAAGAAGACCACTGAGAATCGTGATAGGAAGTTGAAACGACAACTGCACCTAAATTAATAGTGCAAACAATAGTAGTGCCTACAACAACAGCTAAACCGAATACTATTAATCCAACAGCCCACCCGCAACAACATCATAAACAAGCTCGCCTCAAACTACAAAAATTCCGTCTGACAATTTAGAGATATTGAACTAGATACTTTACTAGATGGGAATCCTATATTTGATTCTGAAGTATGGGTTGATTAAATATGATAAATTTGAAATTGATTAAGATAATTATAGATGGCTAATGCTGTCTATTTATATCGTTTAAGATATTATAATATGAAGTAATATATACTAGGAGAAGTATTTATGGATAGTAGTTTATTATCGAAAAAGTATAAAGTAAGAAAATTAACTAAAAATGATCTAGAAAAGATATATGATTTAAGCAAAGATAATAAAATTTTTTACGAGTATCATCCACCTTTTGTTACTAAAGAAAGTATTATCGATGATATGGAAGCCTTACCTCCAAGAAAGGATTATGAGGATAAATTCTATATTGGATATTATAATGATGATGAATTAGTTGCAGTTATGGATCTAATTTTAAAATATCCTAATGAAGATATATCATTTATTGGACTTTTTATGATGAAAATAAAATATCAAGGAAAGGGAATAGGTACAAGCATTATTAATGATTTATGTGAATCCCTAAGAACACTTGGTTTTAAAAGTATACGTCTAGGCGTGGATATAGGGAATCCTCAGAGTAATCATTTTTGGCAAAAAAACGATTTTAAAGTTATCAAAGAGGATGAGTTTATCGTAATGGAAAGGATATTATAAAGTAATGGGAGATAAAAATATATTATTAAATAACGTAGATAAAGTTCATACAACCCCTATGGGTGTAGATAGAATTAAAAAGAACTTAGGAATAACATGTGATGATGTGGTTGAGCACTGTAAAAGAATTGTTTTAGATAAAAACTGCGTTATATATAAGCAAGGTAAGAATTGGTATTGTGAATTAGACAATATAAGAATAACAATTAATTCATGTAGCTATACAATTATTACAGCTCATATAATTAAATAATTAATTAATAATGAATTTATAAGCGAGGAAAGTATAGTAAATATTAAGATTGAGTATAAGAAGTTTGGTAGTGAAGAGCTTAATAGGATAAAGAAAATATATACTGATTTGGAGTGGGCAGCATATTTAAATGATGATGAAAAGCTAAAAAGAAGCTTTGACAATTCATTATATATATTAGGTGCATTTTCAGATAATGAGCTTGTTGGCTTTATTAGTTGTGTTGGAGATGGAGAATATTTCGTATTAGTTCAAGATTTAATCGTTCTTCCAAATTATCAAAAACTGGGAATAGAAACATATTTATTTAAACATGTATTAGATAAATTTGCTGGTGTAAGAATGGTATTTGTTATAACGGACACAGAGGATGAAGTTGATAATAAATTTTATCAATTATTTAATTTAAAACCACTTGCTAATGGTCATATGGTTTCATACTATAGATTAAAAAAATCATAAAAAATAGGAATATCACCCAATAAACTCTGATTATAAAACGCTATAAAGATAGGAGGTATGTATGAATCTAGATAAAATAAATGAATTATTTATAAGATTAAAAAATAAGGATTTAACTGCCTTCGACGAATTTTATAATCTAACAAATAAATATATATTCTATAATATTGTTAAAATTGTAGATGATTTTGCGGATGCAGAGGATATACTTCAAGATACTTACTTATATTTTTTAAAGAAGGTTCATTCCATTAGTGCTTCAAGCTCACCTATAGGATATTTGTTAATAACTGCTAAGCACAAATCCATTGATTTTATGCGTAAAAGAAAGAGAGTTATTAATGATGAGGAGTATATAAATTTTCATTATTTTGAGGAATTTGAGCCAATTAAAGAAGATGTTTTTTTAAAAATAAAGGATTTACTACCCAAAGATGAATTAGAAATAGTAATATTACATGTTATAAATCAAATGACATTTAAGGAAATTGCATTATTAAATAATATTCCACTTGGAACAGTTTTATGGAAATATAACAAAACAATAAAATATTTAAAAGAGGAGTTGAATATTGATGATTACAGATGATGAATTAAAAGAATACAGTATTAAGACAAATCCAAGTACAATTATTCATAAATATAATAATCACAACAAGCGTCGTAAGATTTCAATTCCCCTTTTTTCGACTTTATTCGTAGCTTGTGCAGGTCTTGTTTTGTTTTTAGTATTATCGTTAAGGAAGGCTGATCCAATAAACCAAATTAATGTTGATAATTCTACCCTTAATTTCCAGGTGGAATCATTAGTATCAATTATTTGTCACGATAATTCAAATATAAAGCTTGCAAATAATGTTACTGATGAAGACTATCAAAAAGCTATTGATGATTATAAGGTTTTTGAAGATATTATTTACGATAAATATAATAAAGTCACTCCAAATTTAGATTATCAATATGGTGAATTCAAAGGCTCATTTGGAACATATGAATTAAAGGTTGTTGGTGATTCATATGAAATGATGATTAATTATAAAAATAAAAAAGAAGATGAAAGTGATTTTTTTGGAGAAATAATTATTCTTAATAATGTATATAGTGTATCTGGTAGCGAGGAAAGAGAAGATGATGAATTAGAGCTTAAGATAAAGATTTATATATCAGAAGATGAGTATTATGGTGTAAGTGAAGAATATGAAGAGGATGAATATTCATATAAATTTAAAATTAAAAGTAAAAACAAAGATGCTTATTCTTATAAGTTAAAAATAGAAGAGGAAGAAATAAAGCTTGAGGTTGAGCAGGGTGGTATTAAAACGGAATATAAAATTGAGGTTTTATCCAATAGTAAATGGAAAATAAAATATAATACTGAAGACTTAGAATTAAAATTTTATATGACAATTGATGAATTTGGCAAAAAAAGTTATGAATACACCAATAAAACTAAATCCTCAAACGCTATATAGGCAAATGGAGGGAAAACTATGAGGAAAAATTTAGGAAAAATACTATTTGCAAATATTGTTTTATTAGGAGGATTAGGCACTTTAACATCATGTAATAGTTCAAGTAAAAGCTTCGTTCAAAGAGCAAATGATGAATTAGCATTTGTTAGTACTACTGCAATAACAATGCTGGATTCAAATACTAAAACAGTAAAAGCTGCGAAAAGATTTGCTAACAAGAGTGAAGAATTAACAGATGATTATTTCATAGATATTATTGAAACTGCAGATTTAATAATTAATAATGGAACTGGCTTTAAGGTAGAAGAAGCTTCATCTGATAAGGATGAATATGTTAATTTGAATGTTGTAAGCTTTAAGGATTATGCTGGAAATGACTACTCGTATAAATTGTACTATAATGACGTTAATTCTGAAACAACTGTAGAGGATGATGAAGAGGAAGTAAAGGTTTCATATGAAGGCATTGCTCTTATTGATGATGTTGAGTATGATTTTGATTTTGAATCAAAAACTGAAAATGAAGAGGATGAAACTGAACTTGAAACCAAATTAGTTATTTCTAACGGTAAAGATTCAAAAATTACTATTAAGAGCGAATCGGAAACTGAAGATGATGAGGTTGAACAATCATTTTCTTATAAGAAAGAAGAAAACGGAAAAACAGTATTATCATATTCATTATCATTGGAAATAGAAGAGAATAAGCAAAAAGTTAAGATTAAGTATAATGGAGAGAAAATAAAAATAGATGAATCAATAAAAGATGGAAAGAATGTGATTCGAGTAACCTTTAGTGATGTGACAAGATATTACGAAAGAAGTCTTAACGAAGATGGAACGTATACATATTTATTAATAAAATAGAATTTAACTAAAATAATTGCGATAAAGCTTGCAATTATTTTTAGTTAGTAATATAATTAAACCGCAAGTTTAATTAATGAGAAGAGGTGTTATTATAGCACGTAGAATAAAGGAAGCTGCAAGTGTCCATCGACAAAGAATTGGTCAAGCTGCTGGAAGCTTATTTGAAAAAAAAGGAATAGAGATTGTATCGATGGATATGATTGCCAAGGAATCAGGCTATAGCAAGGCTACATTATACGTATATTTCAAGTCTAAGGATGAAATAATTTCATACCTAACTTTAAAAAGTATGAAGCATTTAAAAGAATTCATTTTAGAAGGTTTACGTAGTGCAAGCGAAATGAAAGGCAGGTATTTAGGTATATGTAATGGACTATATAAGTATGCGACTACATATCCTTTATATTTTAAGATGGTACAAAGTCCTATTAATATTGATTTTAATAAGTCAAGGTTTGAGGAAAATGAGAGGGAAATATTTTATATTGGTGAAGAAATTAATGAAATAATTGGAAAGTTTATTATTGAAGGAATTAGATCTAATATATTTAAAGAAGATTTAAACAGTATTCCTACCATATTTTGCTTGTGGGGAATGCTATGTGGAGTAATTGAACTTGCGCTTAATAAGGAAGAATATATTATGAAAGAAATGAAAATGTCTTTAGATGAATTCTTGGATTATAGTTATGATACAATTTATAATTCGATTAAGAAGTAATGATGGAGGTAATTATGATTGGAGTATATTTAAGTGGTACAGGTAATACAAAATACTGTGTACAAAATTTATGTAATCAAATTGATGATAGTATAAAGACCTATCCCTTAGAGGATGAAGATATAGTGAATAAAATATTAGAGAGTGATGAGATTATTTTTGGATGCTCAACTCAGTTTTCTAACATACCTTATATGGTTAGAGATTTTATTAATAAAAATAAATCAATTTGGAAAAATAAAAAGATAATATGTTTATCAACAATGGGATTGTTCTCAGGTGATGGTGCAGGATGTAGTGCACGTTTATTTAAGAAATATGGAGCTAAGGTTTTGGGAGGTATCCATATAAGAATGCCTGATAGCGTTTGTGATAGCAACGCGCTAAAGAAAAGCTTAGAGGAGAATGTTAAAATAGTAGAGGAAGCTAATATTAAAATTGAAAGAACTGCTAAAGAAATAAAGGAAAAAAAATATCCACATGATGGTATAAGATGGTATAACCATATTATAGGTTTATTTGGACAGCGATTATGGTTTTATGGCAAAAGCAATAAATATTCGAATAAGATTAAAATTGATTTTTCAAAATGTGCAAAATGCGGTCACTGTGTTAGTATATGTCCGATGAAAAATTTAGTAAATAATAATGGAAAAATAGAGTCATTAGGAAAATGTACAATGTGTTATCGTTGTGTAGCTAACTGTCCAAACCAAGCAATTACTATTTTGGGTAATAAGGTAGTTGAACAGGTAAAAATTGAAAAATATCTAAAAAAGTAATCAAAAATACTAAAAAAAATAGTATTGCAACTGTCAGTTGACAAATTTCTAAGGGTATTTGCTAGTGTGCAACTGCATAAAATGTTAATATTAAAGTGCAAATTGGGAGGATATGAAAATGATTTTTGCAGACAAATTAATTAATTTAAGAAAAAAAGCAGGTATGAGCCAAGAAGAACTAGCAGATAAGCTTGGGGTTTCAAGACAATCGGTTTCTAAATGGGAGAGTATGCAGTCAATTCCAGATATTAATAAGATTATTGAGCTTAGTAAGATATTTGGAGTTTCTACGGATTATTTACTAAAGGATGGGATGGAAGCCTTAGATAATTCACCGGTTTTAGAGCAAACAGATAAGAAAATTGTGACTTTATCAGAGGCTAATGAGTATCTATCAATCGTTGAACACACAAAATTACATATTTCAGTTGGTGTATTCTTATGTATCATTTCACCTATTACATTATTTATATTACTAATGTTAGCTGATATAAAAGGTTTTAATCAGGAATTAATGACGATTGTTGGTGTGATTACATTAATATCATTAGTTGCAGTTGCAGTTACATTATTCGTAATAGCAGGATTCAAATTAAAAAAATATGAGTATCTTGAAAAGAAAACATTTGAAACAGAGTATGGTGTTGCAGGAGTAGTAAATGAAAAGAAAAATAAGTTTAATCAAATATATGTAACTACAAATGCTATAGGTGTACTATTGTGTGTTATATCTGTTATTCCTGTACTAGTAACATCATTTATTTTTGATGGTAATTATATATTACTTGGTGTAAGTATATTATTATTAGTTGTAGCTATTGCAGTTTTTATGTTGACATTAGTAGGATCAAAAATGGGAGCGTATAATAAGTTGCTACAAGAGGGGGATTATACGAAGGAAAAGAAGGCCAGCAATCCTATTATTGGAAGTATTATGGGAGTATATTGGCTAATTGCAACGGCTGTGTACTTAGCATGGAGTTTTATCTCACGTGATTGGCATATTACATGGATTGTATGGGTTATTGCAGGAGTATTATGTCCTGTTGTATCACTTATTGTAGATGGAGTAAGTAAGAGTAATGAATAATTTGGATGCTTAGGCATCCTTTTCTTTTATGTTTTATTAATCATAATTTTGTTGTATAATGTATGACATAGATGTTATTTAAGGTGGCTTTATGAATTTAAAGTATCATAACACAATAGATTTTAACCATTGATGGTTTAAGGAAAAGAGATTTGAAAAGTTTTTTTTATAAAATACTAATGGTAAAAAAATGGAAGAAATTTATGCCAACATATGATAAGAAGGCTTTAAGTTTTCAGGAAAAAAGCATAAAAGAGATAATTGGTGCAACATGCCAAGCAGAGGTTGTTCATGAATTAATGTTAGTTGAAGCATTAATCCCATTAATATTAATAATACCGTATGGGAAAGCAATTATTTTTATTTCTACAACATTATTATGTATATTTATAGAGTTAGTGTTTATAATAATACAAAGATATAACAGACCAAGATTCGTTAAATTGTATTTAAGAGGACAACGATTATATAAAAATAATTGATGCACTTTGTTATAACTAAAAGTTATTACAGTCAATAAAAAATAAAGATTATACAAATAACAAAATTATTGGTAGAATAAGGATGTCTTAGAAATTGAGACATAAATAGTAAGAGTAAAGACATTGAAAAGAAGAGTAATATTGCTAATTCTTTAAAGAGAGGTTCGGCTTGGTGAAACGAATCAGATAGGTAATATGAAGATGGTCTTGGAGTTGCACTGCTGAACAATCGTTAGGTGGTGACGGGAATGCCCGTTAAAGCATAGAGCATGATAGTGCTTGTTAAATAGGCTAATTATTATTAGTGAAAAAAGGTTGGTACCACGATGAATTCGTCCTTTGTGTCTTAGGCATAAAGGCTTTTTTTCGGGTTAATAAGGAGTTATTATGGAAGAAATATTAAGGCTAGAAAATGTCTGTAAGGCATATAACAATCATTTAGTTTTAAATAATATTAATCTTACTATTAACAAAGGTGATATATACGGAGTGCTAGGTTTATCTGGAGCTGGTAAATCAACCCTTGTTAGATGTATTAATAATTTAGAACAATATGATTCAGGACAAATATATTACAAGGGTGAGCCTGTAGTGTTTAATAGGGAATATCGAAGAAAGGTTACAATGATTTTCCAGCAGTTTAATTTACTAAGTCAAAGAACTGTACTTAAAAATGTATTACTTGCTGGTGAAATAGTTAATGACCCTGATCGTGAAAAAAAAGCTATTAAGTTACTTGATTTGGTTGGATTAAAAGACAAGCTAAATGCTTATCCTGCTACCTTATCAGGAGGACAGCAACAAAGAGTTGCCATCGCGCGGGCACTTATGACTGATCCTGAGGTATTATTATGTGATGAAGCTACATCAGCTCTAGACCCAGATACTACTAAATCTATCCTTGAGTTATTAAGACAGCTAAATAAGGAACTAGGATTAACAGTAATTATTATTTCTCATCAAATGTCAGTTATCGAATCAATTTGTAATAAGGTCGCAATTATTGATAATGCAGTAATTGCAGAGGAGGGATTAATCAACGATGTATTCTTATCCCCAAAAACTGAGATTGCAAAAAAATTGATTTACTCTGGACATGTAAATACAAAACTAGATGATAAGAAGTTAATTAAGTTAATTTTTAATGGCGAGGTTGAATCGCCTATCATCGCTAATATTATTCAGGATTGTAATATATTAGTTTCTATAATGTATGCAGATTCTAAAACAATTGATGATAAAGTATATGGTCAGATTATATTTAAGCTTCCATATTATGACAATGATATTGCCAAATTAAAAAAATATTTGGAAATAAAGGGTATTCATTATGAGGAGGTGGACTCAAATGAGTTGGCTTGATATTTTATCTAGTGCAGGTTTAACCATATTAATGACATTTGCGTCTACATTTTTGGCATATGTTTTAGGAATACCTGTAGGTATTTTATTAAATGTTACATCTAAAAATGGACTTCGACCAAATAAATGGATAAATTTCGTTGTCGGTCTTATTGTAAATGTATTAAGGTCTATTCCGTGCTTAATAATCATTGTGTTATGCATGCCCTGGACAAGAGCTTGGTTTGGAAGAGGTACTGGTGAATGGTATACAATATTAATCCCACTTACAGTTTGTGCTTTTGGATTTGTTGCAAGAATGGTAGAGCAGTCACTTCAAGAGGTTCCAGCAGGAGAACTTGAAGCGATTAGAAGCTTAGGAGCTACTGATTTTCAGCTAATCTATAAGGTACTATTGCCAGAAGCCAGAGCCTCACTAATAACAGGCGTGAGTGTAGTTGCAGTTAGTATTTTAGGATATACAGCATTTGCATATAATATTAGTGCTGGTGGTTTAATCGCAGATATTTATACTTATTATACAAGACATACTGGTGATTATATGACATCGTTTGTTTTTTGGATATTAATAATAGTAGTAGTATTGATTGTTCAATTGATTCAAGAATTAGGATTATATATAGCTAAAAAAATAGATAAGAGGAGAATATTAAAATGAAAAAATTTGGTTTATTATGTTTAAGTACAATTGCGTTAGTAGGTATTGGTGCAACTCTTGCATCTTGTGGTTCAAAAAGTAAGGAAATTAGGGTCTGTGCATCTGAATTACCTCATGCTGATGTTCTTGAAAACTGTGTGAAGGATATTTTAAAGGATAAGGGATATACACTTAAGGTTGATGTTCTTGACTGGACATTACAAAATGATGCAGTTGCGGAAGGTGATTATGATGCAAACTATTTCCAACATGTTCCTTACCTAAATACATATAATGGAAGTAAAAAGCTTGTAGCTACATGCAAGGTTCACTATGAGCCACTTGGAATTTATTCAAATTCAAAAACAGCATTATCTGCTGGTACATATGAAGTATGTGATGACGTTTCAAATGCAGTTCGTGCATTCCAATTATTAGTTGCAAAGGGTGTTATTTCTAAGACTGCTGAAGGAACAAATTTCCCATATACAGAACCAACTGATGGTAGCGAACCAACATTAACATTCTCAAGAAAAACTTGGACTTCAACAGATGGCTTAACTAAGGTTACACTTGTTGCGGAAAATTTACTAGTTGCGTCTTTAAATGATTATGATTTTGCATGTTTACCATGTAATACTGCAATTACAGGTCAAGTTCCATCTTCTAAGCAAGTAGCTAAGGAGGATGATCCTGATCAAGTAGCATTAAAGGCTAACATTTTAGCAGTTAGAGAAGATGATTACAAGAATGATAGTGAATATAAAGAAAAAATTGATGTCCTTACAGATGCCTTATTATCAACTGAAGTAGCTTCATATTTCAGCACTACATATTATGGCGCTATTACTTGTGATTCAAGCTCACAAATTGATTTAAGATCATCAATAAAGTAATATAAATTTTAAATGCTAATTTTCCTCTACATAAAAAATGTGGAGGATTTATTTTGTTTGAAATTATCATGCAAGTTTTATATAATAAAAATATATGATTATATGAGGGATGATTACAATGACTTTACAACAGCTAAGATATGTAATTTTGATTGCCCAAACTGGTAGTATGCATACCGCTGCGGAGCAGTTATTTATTACTCAGCCAAACCTATCAAAATCAATAAAGGAATTAGAAGAAGAGCTTGGAATAGTAATATTCATTAGAACAAACCGTGGCGTATTACTTACTGATGATGGAAGGAAATTTTTAACCTACGCTTCTTTGATTGTTGAGCAATCTGATTTACTTGAGGGAATTTATAAAAATGGCGAAAAAATAAAACGTATATTTGCTATATCTAGTCAGCATTACGCATTTGTTGTTAATGCATTCGTTAAGCTTGTTGAAGATTTAGGAAAGGATAAATATGAGTTTTCACTTCGTGAATGTAAAACATTTGAGGTAATTGAGGATGTTAAGGATGGACGAAGTGAATTAGGAATAATCTATTTTTCTAAGTTTAATAATGAGATAATGAAAAAGGTATTGAGCAATAATGGACTTAAATATGAATTCTTATTTAGAGCTAAGCCACATGTATACTTAAGTAAAAATCATCCTCTTGCAAATAAAAGAATAGTTACATTTGAAGATTTAAAGGATTATCCTAGATTTAGCTATGATCAGGGTACTAATAATTCATTTTATTATTCAGAGGAACTTCATCCTATGGAAAGCGTTAATAAATCAATTATTGTGTCTGACCGTGCTACACTATTTAATATTTTAATAGGATTAAACGGATACACAATTTCTTCAGGTATGACATCTAAGGATTTAGATGGAGATAATATTATTTCAGTACCACTTAAGAGTGATGAGGTTATGGATTTAGTATATATATATGATCCTGATAAGCCAATGAAGGAAATTACAAAAAAATATTTAGAAATTTTAAATAAATATTTATTAGAAATTAATAATGCATAAGCATATTATTGGATTATTTTAAATAAATATGGTAAAAATATATTAAGAAATGAGGTAAAATGAAATGACAGAATTAAATAATGAAAATTTTAATGATTTTATTAATAGTAATAACAAGGTTCTTGTGGATTTGTGGGCGCCATGGTGTGGTCCATGTAGAATGCTAGGACCAGTGCTTGAAGAGGTTGCAGCTTCTCACCCTGAGATTGTAATTGGTAAGGTTAATGTTGATGATAACGAAGAACTTGCTCGTAGATTTAATTGCCAATCAATTCCAATGGTATTATTATTCGAAAATGGTGAGTTTAAGAAGCAATTCATTGGTTATAATTCTGCCTCTTTTATTGAGGAGTTTATAAAGTAATGATTTACGATTGTATCGTGATAGGAAGGGGTCCTGCGGGGATATCTAATGCGATATACTTAAAGAGATTCAATTATAATCCTTTAGTTATTGCATATAGTGATGGAGCCTTAGCGGATGCTTCCTCTATTGATAATTATTATGGCATAGGACATATTAAGGGTAGTGACTTAATCAAAGCTGGAGTAAAACAGGCTAAAGATCTGCAGGTCGAAATGGTCGATGCTGAGGTTACATCAGTTGAGGTTCTTGACCATATTTATGTTACTACAACAAATGGTAGCTTTGAGGCTAAAACATTATTCCTTGCGATGGGGAAAAAGAAGTCAGGCTTAAAAATACCATCAGCTCACTTATTTGATGGTAAGGGTGTATCATATTGTGCAATTTGCGATGGATTTTTCTTTAAAGGAAAAAAACTGGGCCTTGTTGGTGCGGGCGCATATATGCAGACAGAATATAATGTGCTAAAAAGATTTAGTAATGATATAACTATTTTCACTGAAGGTGAAGATGTAAATATTACTGATGCAAAGGTAGTTAAGGATAAAATAACTGCACTTTGTGGAAGTGATAGATTAGAATTTGTCCAAACAATAAATGAAAAATACGATATTGATGGTTTATTTATTGCACTAGGTTCTCAATCAGGATCATCACTAGCATCACATTTAGGTCTTGCGACAGACGAAAAGGGATATTTGGTTGTAGACAAAAACTATATGACTAATATAAATCATATTTATGCTGGTGGAGATATAATTGGAGGATTACTTCAGGTGTCAAAAGCTGTAGCTGATGGTGCAAATGCTGCAATTAGTATCAAACGAGATTTGGATACAAATAAATAATTAATTGAGTAATCTAGATGATTGCTCTTTTTCATTTATTAGGAAATTGTAAATCACGCGCATTGAAAGACAGTCAAGCATAAAATCTTAGACTTTTTGTCTATTTATTAAATAAGGCGCAAGGAGTGTAGGTAAATTAACCATTGAAGGAGGAAAAATAAAGAGTCATTTCTTGCAATTAGAAATAAATATGATATACTTATTCCATACGAGGGAGATGTAAAAATGAGTAAAATAATTATTTATAATAGTAAAACGGGATTTACTTCAAAATATGCTAAATGGTTAAGTGAGGATTTAGGCATTGAAGCTGTTGCATTTAAGGATGCTAAAAAACTGGATTTAAGCAAATATGATACAGTCATATATGGTGCAAGTATAGTTGCAGGCATGATAAGAGGCATCAGCGATATAAAAAGAATGGTTCAAAATAAACTAGTTGTATTTGCTGTTGGGTTTACGGTTGAATCAGAAGAATATGTAAATACCCTTAAAAAAACAAATAATGTAGATTCAATGCTTTTTTATTTACGTGGTGGAGTGGATTTTGACAGACTTGGATTCTTTTCAAAATTCATTTTTAAGAAGGTTACCAAACAAACGGTTAGCGTAGATATGACTAGTAAAAACTATTTAAATCCATTAAAGGAATATATTATGACACTATAATAAATGGGAAATACGATATGTCGTATTTTTTCATAAATTTTTACATAAAAATAAAAGATATTAAAAAAATATGTTATAATAAACCAAAAAGGGGGAATAAAAATGACAAAAGGCTTTTTTAATAAATTCTTTTACCTAAGTATATTTTTAATTATATTTGGTATAACACTTTTATTTATCCCTCAGGATATAGTTAAAACAATATTTATATATGTTGTTTCCGTTTGTATAATTCTAACTGGATATTATAAACTCGTAATGTCAAATAAGAAGGCACTTGGCAAAAGAGAGTATTATTTAGATATAGTAGAAGGCTTTGTTTGTATATTTGTTGGGGTAATTAATGTTAGATTTTTTGATGTATCAATTGTGTGCTTTATCATTGGACTAGTCTATTTAGTTGTTCCACTTTTAAGAATATTTTTAGCTACAAACAAAATTAATCAAATTCTTATGGACATATTCAAATTTATATTTGCAGGTTTTATTTTAATGAATAATATGGTTGTTCCCAAGGCAAGTCAAATATATGTATCAGTAGTATTTATTTTGTTTGGATTGATTGTATTTGCTTATTGCTTCTTAGATCATAAGAAAAATAATTCAAAGGATGAAGAGGAGTTGTTTTAAATGCAAAATAAAAAAGGTAGAGTTGTTTGGTATATAATAGGCGCAAGCTGTTTACTTATTTTTGCGTTAATGCTTGTTAGCTCTATGATTAATATTGGCGAAAAATTAAGAGAAATTAATAAATGGGTAGAAATTGGATTTTACGTATTGGTTACAGTCGTTGTTATTTTCTTCATTATTAATCCAATAAGAATAATTGTTTGTAGTCCAAGCTTTGCAATTTGCTCATCTCTTGATGAAGAAGATCGTCGAGTAAGAAAGATTTACAGAAAGGTTGCTAGCAATATGGCTAAGCAAGAAATTGTCGATGATGAGCATAAGCTGTTATTAAGAAAATATAAAAGCTATGATGAATTAAAGCTTAATATGCAAATTGTATTTCAGGATTGCGTAAAGGGCGAATTAAATAAATCGATTATTAAATATGCAAAAACTGTATTGATTTCTACCGCTATATGTCAAAATGCTAGAGTAGATATGATTACAGTATTTACAGTTAATATTAATATGGTTAAAGATTTAGTTGTGAAATGTGGATTTAGACCAACTATGAAGAATCTATCTAAGGTTACTACTCAGGTATTTGCAACTGCACTTATTGCAGAAGGACTACAGTCATTAACTCTTGATGATGTACTTCCTAATAGCGCTGTAAATGCACTTGGGGAAATTCCATTTATTAAGCCTGTAATTTCAAGTGTTACTCAAGGCATTACAAACGCTTTGTTAACAATTAGAATTGGCTGTGTAACGAGAAAGTATCTATTTAGAGATGGAAACTGCATTACGAAAGAGGATATTAGAAAATCAGCATTTAAGGATGCAATGCTATTATTACCTCAGGTTGTATATGGCACATTAACCTTTATTCCAAAAAAGGTTATAAAATTATTTAGTAGAAAGGACAAGACAGAAAAGGCGGAGGAAGTATCTGATAGCCTTGTTGTTGCAAAATAAATAAAAAATATTAAGGAGCGTGATAGTAATGAAAAAAATTATGGAGTTTTTTGTTGTTGAAATTCGCTCTTTTTGCTTTATCTAGTTGCTTTAAATTATCAACTGAAGCTGAAACATAAAGTCACTCGTTGAGGCTCCTAATTGGATAAAATATGATTCGTTTGATGAAGCTGAGCCGCACACTCGTTTATTTATTCTGCCTTAAGTGGTTTTTTTAAATTATAAGATATTTTGCTTATATAAAGTGGCAATTTGAATTTTACAACTTATAAATTTAGAAAATATTTTTAAAAAAAGTTGACAAGACAAAGTTGTTATGGTACCTGAATTTAGGATTTACCCCTAAAATAGGGTGTTAAAAAATAAAAAAATCCA
>CAMEKY010000035.1 GCA_945921565.1 uncultured Clostridium sp.
CCCTAATAGGTTGTACTAAAGATGAAATAAGCCAAAACAAATACGAATTACAAGTGATTGATAATTAGAATTTGTTAGTTCATCCCCTTGAAAAAGAATATGAGGCAGGTACTAATGTCGAAGTACATATGGGATTTAGATCTGGACCGTCTGTTTGTATCATTATTAATTATGAAATAATTGTTTCAAATTTGTATTTAAAAGATGGCAATACCTTATACTCAATAGTAAGTTTTACTATGCCTTATGAAGATATCACGATTTATACTCGTCAAAACGGTTGCTTTGAGAGAACTTTTGGTGATTATAATCATCAGTATGATGAGGGAAAATATCTGATTTGACCTCGCCTTAATTTGTTTATATTTGTAAAATA
The DNA here is from genome assembly GCA_945921565.1 of uncultured Clostridium sp. Lineage (GTDB taxonomy): Bacteria > Bacillota_I > Bacilli_A > Acholeplasmatales > Anaeroplasmataceae > CAG-307. Next base: position 377 of record CAMEKY010000035.1, read on the forward strand.
TGTGGTTTTAAAAAAGTAGCTGAACAAACTAAATATATTTATACACAAGCCAATTTTACAAAAGAAGATATATATAATAAGTATAATTGAGATATTTTTGAAGTTTTTTATGAAGAATTATTTTATTATTTTATTAAACATGATGACATTGTATATCAAGTCTGTCATTTTAATATGTCTAATATTAATTTGCATTGTATTAACGACATTGCAATAACAGATATAAACAATGATGGATATATAGAAATATTAACTGCGATAAATGCTTTTGCAGAAAGAAATACTTCTTATTATTGCACTTCTTTGGTTATGGTAATAGATACTTGATCTAAAAATAGTATTAAAATAACTGATTATAATGATATTGATTTTTTTAAAGCAAATGAAGAGGGAATAATTTGTATATATAATGATAATGGAGTTATGTCTGTTGTTTTGGATTTATTTGATGGAATATTAGATAAAAAGTATTATGATTTAGATATAAATTTATATGATACTCTCGTATTAAATATTTCGCATTACGAATTTAAAGAAAGATATGTAAAAGCATCATGTGAATTGTTTGAAGTAGAAGTAACTATAAGTGATGATTCCATAAAATATCCTTATTTATTTAAATCAACATATAGTACTTCAAGATTCAAAGCTAATGTTACAATGATATATTGGCGAGACATTTGGTTATGCAAGTTCTGATGGTTATTTAAACGGTGCGACTGTATCTTTTGTTAATGATAGTTCGACAATAAATTGTGAAGTTTAGGGAGTAACTGGTGTTATTACAGATTTTATCATAATAAATGGTATGAAATGAAGAAACTAATTTAAAAAAATCAATTGTAATAAAAGATTTTTTACAAGTGATTAGGTAACAATTTTCTTGTATAAAAGTTTAATATTTTATCAATGAATACATAGCAATATGTCTTTGAATGATTGCTATATTTGAGTTTTAAAAATGTTTAGTTAATTTGCTAATATAGTAAATACTATAGTTTGTCTCTCTATTTATATAGAAAATAATGAAAAGAAAAAGTTGAAACAAAATTCAACATTTTGTCCCTATTTGAAATTTTATACGAAGACAATCGAATTATTTTCGGTACATTAATAAAAAAAATGTCCCTATTGTTTTTTTTCATAATTGAAATAGTAATTTTTTGATGCTATTATTTACACGTCTTAATTAAGAAAACGTTTACAAAAGGAGAAAAAATAATGAAAAAGAATAAGTTAAGAGTATTAAGTATACTTGCTTTAAGCGGAATAGCTATAGCTAGTTTAGCTTCATGTAAGAATGATGTAGATGTAACATCTACGCCTAGTGTTACAACAAGTGCACCAACTACAAGTGCACCAACTACAAGTACACCAACATCAAGTGCACCAACAACAGTTGCGCCAACAACAGTGGCACCAACAACAGTTGCGCCAACAACAGTTGCACCAACAACAGTAGCACCAACAACAGTAGCACCAACAACAGTAGCGCCAACAACAGTAGCGCCAACAACAACTCCTCCAGTTGTGCAACAAAATCCAATTGAAATGAATGGGGTCGCATATGACACTATTAAAGATGCTTTTGCTGCAATTCCAACATCTGGTGATACAAGTACTTATACAATTAGATTAAACAAGGGTACTTATAAAGAAGTAGGATTATCATATAAGGGTTCTGCGACTATTCGTATTATCGGTAATACTGATGCCAAGTATGGTTCAGATGTTATTATCGAAGGTCGTGGAAGTAATATGTCTGCAATGAGAGGCCGAGAACTAATTGAAATTCAAGGTACAGGAAACATTATTTTAGAAAATATTTCATTGGTAAGTGATTATTCTCGTGCTGAATCAGCTAAAGATGCACAAGCTGAGGTTCTTGGAACTGATACAAAAGGCAACACAGTTGCATATAACTGTACATTTAAATCACATCAGGATACTTTAAGAACAGCAGGTAAAGCATGGTTCTACGGATGCTATGTAGAAGGAGATACTGATTTCATTTGGATGGAAGCTGCTGGTTCCGTTGCATTGTATGAAAATTGTGAAATTGTATCTGTTTGGGATCAATATGCAGGAACTCATGCTTCATATGTATCTGCACCTAGAATGGCAATTTCATCAAAAGTAGGTAAGGGATTAGTATTCTATAATTCTACAGTTAGAGAATCTGATGAGGCAAAATCTAATGGTCAAAAGACATATTTAGCTCGTTCACCATGGCAATCTGGATATTTTAATCAAGTTGCATACATTAATACAAAATGTAGTGATATTGAGATTGCACCAAATAGCGATTCAAAATCTGCTAATGCTCCATGGTATGGAAATATGATTGCAACTGAATATCCTCAAACAGTCGTTGGTTGGAAGATGGATAGTGTTACAGCAGAATCTTTAGGTCTTTCTGGTAAGGATTATATCTTAGGATCAGATGTAACTAATAGCGAATATAATGGTAGAAGAGCTATTTTAAATAGAATATATAATACTGGAAAATTAAAATACGAAAAAGATGCTGCAAATTATTGGGATATCGATGCATTAATTGCTGAATTAGGATATGTAGTTGATGCTGACTCTTCTAAGGTTATTTTAGATGGTGAGGTATCTGTTGATCCTACAGTTTATAATTTTGATGGAAACACTGATTATTCAACAATTTGCAATGGCTTTGCCCAAGATAATGGTAAGCCTCACTATGTAGGACAAAATGGTGCTACAATTACAATTCCTGTTTCTGGAAAATGCTATGTAGAGGTTTATGGATATTACCAAGGTTTCAGTGATGTTCTTTAATAATTTTTCAACAGGAAGTCAAATTGAACAAGATTATATTGTTTATGATGAAAATGCTCGTGAATTTGTTATTACAGCAAAAGGAACAACATATATTACAAAGATTGTTGTAACTCCAGATTCAACTATTCCTGCCGCTACTCCAGTTAGTGAGATTGCTATTACTGCAAGTTCGAAAGTTCAAACTGTTGGTGTTGGAATAACGCTTTCTGCTTCAGTAAATAAGGATGCGACTAATAAGGCAGTTATTTGGTCATCTTCTGATGAATCAATTGCTGAAATTAATCCTTATACAGGAAAAATTACATTTAAGGCAGCTGGAAATGTTACATTCACAGCTACAGCATGTGATGGTTCTGGTGTAACAGCTACATATGAATGTAATCCTAAAGAAGCAAATTGGACAGCTGCAGAATGGTACACAACTGATAAGGCTGTTTCTGAAGAGGAAACTGCTGATGGTATTGATAACTTTAGTACTAATAACTCTGCAAATAAGGATTTAAAGATTAATGGTAGTTATGTTACATATAAGTTTACAAATCTAGCAGGAAAAGAATTTACAACAAATCAAGGTTTAAAACTAAATAGTGCTGGTATGTTGTCAATTGCTACAACAAAACCAGCCACTTTAACACTTATAACATGTGATGCTGGCAAGGTATTTGCAACACCAATTGTAAAACTTGAGGGTGGTACTGCAGTTGAACCTATATCTACAACAGTTGCAGAAGATGGAAAGACAATTACATATGTATATCAATTAACATCTGCAGGAATGTGGAATATTGAACGTGGTGATACATCACAAGAAAATAATCCTCTTCTTTATGCTAAGTGTGAATATAAGGAAGCAGTAATTTCAACTTCAACTGGTCTATCATTTAAGGGAACTCATTATACAGAAGGAAAAACAGGAATTGCAAATGCAAATATTATTTATCCATCTGAAGCTATTGAAGCAAGTAGTTCAACAGTATACGTTAATGAATTCAAATTAACAAATTGTGCAAGTAACGGTAATGCTACAAACTGGTTAACATTTAGTAAAGGAGCTACTATTGAATTTAAAGTTAGTGGTGCTTGTACAGTATTAGTTGGATATTATTCAGCTTTACAAACTATTAAATTTAATGGTGAAGTAGTAGAAGGTAATAAGACTTCAGTTTCAAATGGTGGTGGAGATATCGTTGAATACGAAATTTCAGGAGCAGGTACTGTTACAATTGAAGCTTCAACAAATAATTACTTAGGATTTGTTGGTGTATTATTCAAAACTCTTGAGCAAAGAAAAACTGAGGCTTGTGCTTAATTAGATGCATTATATCCAGCAAATAAATATACTTTAAATGCAGATTATGCAACTGTATTAGCAGCTCAAAAAGAATCTATTAATGGTGCAGTAGATGCTGCCGCAGTAATTGAAGCTTTAGCTGCTGCAAAGACAGCAATGGATGCTTTAGAGGCAGATCCAATTCCTGAAGGACCAACTTATTTAGACACATTATCATATGTATTTGCCAATGTCTCAGCTGAATATGAAGATGGAGCATTAATTAATTCGATTCCTGGAGTTACATTTGAAAATTGTAAAAAGCATGATGGACAACATATTGCATTAAAAGAAAATAATAAGGTTACAATTTATCTAAAAGCTAATACTAAATTGGTCGTAAGTATGTTATACAGTAATGGAGTAACATTAAATGGAGCAGAAGCTACTTTAGTAGATGGTATATTAACATATACTGCAACAGAAGATTGTGCTGTAGTGATTACAGGTGAAGCAGGACGTTCATACATTCAATCAATTAGTGTATTTAAATATTTAGACACATTATCATATGTATTTGCCAATGTCTCAGCTGAATATAAAGATGGAGCATTAATTAATTCGATTCCTGGAGTTACATTTGAAAATTGTAAAAAGCATGATGGACAACATATTGCATTAAAAGAAAATAATAAGGTTACAATTTATCTAAAAGCTAATACTAAATTGGTCGTAAGTATGTTATACAGTAATGGAGTAACATTAAATGGAGCAGAAGCTACTTTAGTAGATGGTATATTAACATATACTGCAACAGAAGATTGTGCTGTAGTGATTACAGGTGAAGCAGGACGTTCATACATTCAATCAATTATAGTAGAAACTTCAGTTAATTAATAATAAATAGGCTATGGAATTGCTTCATAGCCTATAATACTTTATTGCTTAAAATTAAGCCATAAAAAAGCACTCTTAAACTTAAAATGTTCAAAGAGTGCTTATTTTATTTTAATAAATAATCTATGCATTTATTATCTAATATTTTTGAGAAAATCTCATACATCTCCTCTGGAGTTTCTTTTTTTCTTTCTGACCATCTAGATAAAACCGTGGTAAATAAAGCATATTTAATATCAATAAAGAATATATTACTTGCATAAATATCTGCATATTTTATAATTATATTCTTAAGTACATATCCACATTGATTAGTCATAATATATACTAAATCTCTATGATTAACCCAATATTCAAAAAAATATTTTAATTGATTACTTGCATTAACTCTGTTATTTAAATATCTATGGTAATAGTAATCAAATGTAACATCTAAAATATCTAATATATTTTTATAATTCCGATAAAATGTTGATCTAGAAATATTACATTCAGCCTTAATGTCAGACACAGTAACCTCAGATAATGGCTTTCTAAGTAAAATTTGTCTTAATCCTTTATAAATTTTTACTTGAGAATCAAATGCTTTTTTATTACTCTTAAACTCAGGCATATTTACCTCCTAGCAATATTAGTGATTTGTTAGAATAATTATATATTTTAAAAAAAATATTGTCAATATTGAGAATAATATGGAATATATATTTAATTTTGTAATCAATAATAAGCGTCTTATTGTTGCTTTCAATTCTAATAAGATTATATTTAAAATTAAAGATTTTACAGTATAATTTTGCTATGGTATAATGAAAACTATATAAATTAAAATTATATCTAGTGTAATTTTGTTTATTTTCAATGAATTATAGAATATATATTGAATGAATAAGAGAAAAAGCCTTATTTATGTAAGTATATTATAGCCATAAAAGCTTTAAAAATAATACAAATATAAACTATGCATTTCAAAAAAATGAGGAGGATAGTATGGTTCATTTAGTTTATTGTGATGGCATATCAAAAGAGCTATTATAAATTTTAGATGGTACTAAAACAATGGTTATCAGAGGTGCAGTAGGAAGAAAAATACCAGAAGAAAACAATGGTAAATTACAACTAACATCTATGCAAAAGGAAAGATGGCATAAGAAGTGCCTTTGCTTAATTGAATTTAATAGTGTGGAACCTATCGAGCCATTAGACTTTGATCATCAAAACAATATGGATGATTGGTTAATTATTGAAAGAATAGAGGATGTTATTGTTGGGGCAAGTATTAAATATGATTATGTAAAATCTAAGTTTTAATTAAGGTGTATAATGTCTTGATTTAATGTAAAATAGTCAAAAAAAGAATTAACGGGAGATAATATAATATGTTTACATTTGAAAAAACAAAAGAAATGTGTGTAGATTTATTGGATTCGCAATATATGCCCGTATTTAGCATTTATTTTTTTTGATTTAAGCAAAAAATAAAATATTTATAGTTAAAATATGGATATATAGTTGAATGTAAGTCATTTTTTGTTTAAAATATATGTAAATATGGATAAAAGAAGGAGGATTGATTTTATGTTTGATTTTAATTACTTTGCGCCAACAGAGGTATGTTTTGGTAAGGATAGTTTATCTAAGCTAGGAGAGCTTTTAAATAAAAATAATGCTAAAAAGGTACTTATTCATTATGGTCAAAATAGTGTTATTAAGAGTGGATTGTTAGATAAAGTTAAAGGAATTTTAGATGACAACTCTATAAGATATGTCGCGTTAGGTGGCGTTGTGCCTAACCCTAGGTTATCATTAGTATATAAAGGAATAGATTTATGTAAAGAAGAGAATGTTGATTTTATTTTAGCTGTTGGTGGTGGAAGTGTCATTGACTCAGCAAAGGCTATTGCATATGGCTTAAAAAACGATGGTGATGTTTGGGATTTTTATGCACATACAAGGAAGCCTTTAGCATCTATGCCAATTGGTTGTATTGTAACTATTGCGGCAGCTGGTAGTGAAATGAGTGATAGTTCAGTTATAACTAATGATAAAACAAAAGAAAAAAGAGGCTGCAATAGCGATTTATGTCGCCCTAAATTTGCTATAATGGATCCTACGTTAACATTGACTTTACCGGATTATCAAACAGCATGTGGATGTGTTGATATAATGATGCATACACAAGAGCGCTATTTTACAGCTGGAAAAACCATGGATTTAACTGACTCTATTGCAGAAGGATTAATGAAAACAGTGATGAAAAACGCTCTAATATTAAAAACTGATCCTAAAAACTATGATGCAAGGGCTGAAATAATGTGGGCATCAAGCTTATCACATAATGGCCTTACTGGTTGTGGTAATGGTGGAAATGATTTTGCATCACATGCCCTTGAGCATGAGCTAAGTGGTATGTTTGATGTTGCTCACGGGGCAGGACTATCAGCTATTTGGCCAAGCTGGGCAAGGTATGTTTATATGAATTGCCTTCCAAGATTTAAAAAATTTGCTATTAATGTAATGAATATTGAGGATAAAGGCACTGATTCAGAAATCGCCCTCAAGGGAATTGAGGCAGTAGAGCATTTTTATCGTGAAATTAACATGCCAACAAATTTTAAAGAATTAGGAATAAATCTAACAGAAGAACAGATGATTTCTCTTGCTAAATCATGTAGTAAAGCCACCGGTGGACATAGGGGCTCTGCTAAGGTTCTTTATGAGGAGGATATGTTAAATATCTATAGAAGTGCTAATGAATAGATTATAATAAATCTAGATTAAAAGAAGGCTGAGAATATGAAAAATAGATTTTTTGGGAAATATTATAAGTTTATTAACGAAAATGGCTTTTCCTTTGCCATCATTGTTGCTAATTCAAATGAAGGAAAAACAATTCAACTAATTATAGCAAACAAATCATATAGTATTTTAGATGTTGATCAAATAAAAATTATAAATGAAAACCAAATTGAATTTAATGTTTCTCAAAATGATTTAACATTTAAAGGTAATATTATGCTTGGCGAGTTTCATCCACTTAGAAAAAAGGTTATGGGACCATTTTCACATATTCCATTTATGGAATGTCGTCATAATATTTATTCAATGTATCATACTTTAAGTGGAAGTGTTGAATATAATTGCATTAATTATTCATTCGAAAATGGATATGGGTATATTGAAGGAGATAGTGGTGTTAATTTCCCAGAAAAATACATATGGTATAATTCCGTAAAACCAAATCAAACGATTACTCTTGCTATTGCAACAATACCATTATGGGGCTTTAAATTTACAGGAGTTTTATGCTTTATTAAAACTAGTGAAAAAGAGTATTACTTTTGTACATGGAATAGAGTAAAAATAAAAGAACTTTTATCTGGGCATATAAGGTTAAAAAAAGGAAAATATATTCTTGATATAAAAGTAGATGAAATTGGTGGCCATAATTTATCTGCACCGGTTAAAGGTCAAATGACAAGGTATATTAAAGAAAATATTGCTGTTCCTAGCAAATATACTTTATTTTTTGATGATAAAAAATTATTAGAAGAAGATGATTTATTATCATCATGCGAGTGGATGTGGGATTAAACTACATTATAAAGTTTTATCAATGTAAAAATGTATGGATGAAAATAATTCCATACTTTTTTTGAATTTAAAATTATGGTAATATATAAGAAAGAAGAGATTGAGAAGTGGTGATATTGTGAAACATATTTTTGACAAAAAAATTCAACTGATTTCATATGCAGGAATACTATTATTAACAATAATTTTACAACTTATTGCACTATCTATACCATTTGATAGTAGATTTGGTCATACAAGTGTTTGGTGGTGCGTAGATTTTATAATTAAATATCCTGAAACAATCGCAAGTTTTGTGAGTGTTGTAGTGTTTTTTATAAATATTATTTTATCGGTAGTATTTTATTTACTATATGCATTTAAAAAGCGAAAGCTAATTTTGTATGGAGCTTTAGGCACATCGATAAGCTCACTTATATTTTTAATCTTGTTTTCATCATTTGATTTAGGAAACGGATTTAGTATTTTTTGTATAATATTTGCATTTATTTTATCAATTGTTATGCTTGTATATTATGTATTTTCATACATATTTTCCTATCGTTTTGATGAAGAAAAGGTTGAAAATACAAATCCAAAAATCGAGAAAAAACATAATTTTATATTGATTATAGTTTCTTTATTAGCTGTATTATGCTATTTAGTCGCATTCTTTTTACCAGTTTACTCATACAAATTTAAGGATAATTTTTTACCTATTCAAGGTCTATTTACATTAAATATTCCAGCATTTATAACCTTTATTGTTTTGTTCTTGGGATTTGTATATTTAATATTGGCGCTAGTTAATATTATATCAAGCTATGGAAGATCAAACATGGTAAAGGAAGTAAAGAAATTAATTCTATTTGACTTCACATTTTTTGTAATCTATTTCTTAGCCGGACAACTTATAGCTTTTATATTCAATGTTTCAGGTAAGGAATCATATTCTTTAAGTTATATTCCATTTATTATATCTTCAGTTATTTTTATTGTATTTTCAATATTATTTAAATCTGAACCTAAAAATAATACTAATAAGCGCCATCCTGTAGTTGAAATACTTATATATACAATTGTATTTTCAATAATTCCACTTATTTGCTTAAAGCTTAACATGCTAAGTGTATATGCAGACAAAAAAGAAGTGCTTAATATAAATGGATATGATATTTTGGTTGACTATATTAAGCTTGGGTCAACATATAAACTGCAAGCCTTTGTGATTTTGACGTTATTAATCGGCGATGTTTCGTTACTTGTATTGTGCATAGCTGCGTTTTTTTCACGTAATAAAGCTTTTTACAAAATTTCTTTGGCATCAATATTATTTAACTCTATCGCTGTAATATTAGTAGGATTATTTAGTAAATACTATGAAATTATTCAATCAATGAATGTTGATTTATTGGAAGAAATGCTAGCAAGCTATGAAATTACTCTTCCTATATCAACACAAAACATGGCTGTTTCGAGTCAAACTATATATATGGTTATAGTAATTATCGTATTACTGGTTGTCATTATTATTACAAATCCTTATAAAAAAGCAGGCTATGAAAATAGTCTTTATAGCAGTAAAGATGAAGCTTTGCCTAACCAGACACAAGCAAAGAAAGAAGAGCTAGCAAAAGAAGAAAAAGTATTAGGAGTAACTTCCTTTGATCCATGTCCAGCATTTAGTGAGATAGATAAGAGAAAAAAAGTATATATAGATGCTTTGGGTGTGTGTAAGAAAAACCAGTTTTTATCCCCTACTCTTCAATCAATTACTGAATTTGTCGTAGAATATGCAAGAGATTCAAGGCTACATTTATCATACGCGAAAGAGGATATTGCCACCTTTATCGCTGGACTTGGAGCCACAAGACTTTCAATTCTTCAGGGTATGTCTGGTACTGGTAAAACCAGCTTACCAAAAATATTCCTTGAGGCTTTAATGGGTAATTGTGAAATTATTGAGGTTGAATCATCTTGGCGTGATAAAAATGAGCTTTTAGGATACTACAATGAGTTTTCTAAAACATATACTCCTAAGAAATTTACTCAAGCATTATATAAAGCTTCATTAAATGAGGAAAGAATTACATTTATAGTTTTAGATGAAATGAATCTAAGCCGTATTGAGTATTATTTTAGTGATTTCTTGTCTTTGATGGAAAATGAAGAATCAAAACGAGAGATTAAGCTTTTAAATGTTCCATTATACAAAACAGTAGAAGGTAAAAACATTAAATACGCCAGCTTATCACATGGACACACTCTTAAAATTCCTAAAAATGTGTGGTTTATTGGTACCGCAAATCGTGACGAATCAACTTTTGAGATTAGTGATAAGGTGTACGATAGAGCACATACAATGAATTTTAATAAACGTGCTCCTAAAATTCAAGAATATGGTACAGTTAAAGCCCCAAAATATTTACCATATGATGAATTATTTGCTTTACTAGAGGCTGCAAAGAATAATTTTGACTTCAGTATTGATTCATGTCCAATAATTTCTGAGGTTGAAAAAATACTTTCACCATATAATATTTCATATGGAAATCGTATTGCTCGACAAATTGAAGATTTTGTTAAGATATATTGCTCATGCTTTAATAATCCTGAAGCGATGATTAACGATGCAGTTGAAAGGATATTATTAAGTAAGGTTGTAGCTAAACTTGAAAACAAGAGCGTTGAAAATAAGGAAGCTTTAATTGCTAAATTCAATCGACTAAATCTATTTAAATGTAGTGATTTTGTGTCTAAATTAAATGAGGATTAGATATGACATCTTTTAGTAATGTAAAAGTGAAAGAACTTATCTCTTCATATGATTCGATTAAAAGATTTTGCCAAGAATATAACAAGATTAACTATATAGAGTTTGATTATTATACAGTTAACAAGGTTAATTTATTTGCAATTATTGAAAATTTTGATTTTAATTTAGTTGATGAAGCAATTGAAAAAATGGTTAATGCTATAGGGCCAATAAAAAGAATATTTTCAAAGCCTATTATTCATTTGAAGGATATGGATGAAATATTGCCTGTTGAGTCTGTTAGGGTAGTAAATAATGAGACAATTATTCATGCATCTATTCATAGTGAGCTATGGGAAAACATTACGAGTGATAATAATATTAAACCAAGGAAATTATTAACAAGAAATAATCAGGATGATTATCAAATTTATGAAAATCAGGTATTTACATATACCATAAACATTATGCTGGCCTTTTTAAAGGATAATATTAAGATTTATAAGGAGTTTATGTATAATAATCGAAATTTAAATTTTGACCTATTAGATAGGCTTGATCATATAAATTATTATTTAGCAATTGGTAAGCTTCATACCGGATATATTAGAAATTTAGAAAAATATTATAGTTTGATTAATAGGGCAATTAATCGGATGCAATATATTTATAACATTTTAAAATCGAGATTAAATCGACCAGTGTATAAGATGAATAAAAATATTATATCTAATAAAAAAATAGTTCTTAGAAAAACCAATATTTTAAAAATGCATAAGGATTATCATCAAATCTATAATTTGATTACGTTTTTAAATGATAACAATATTTCTAATTATTATGATAATAATGAGGAAATAAATGAAAATGAATCAAATAGGTTTTTAGATAGCTATTTTTACTTTTTAGAAGTAATTTCGATTTTTTCAATTGGTCATTTTAATTTCCAAATTTGTCATGATAGCTTAATTGATTTTGATAATTTGAATTTAAAGTTTAAATATAAGTGTTGGGATTTATATTTAACTAAAAAAAATATAGAAAATATTGATTTTCTTGAAATAACATTAAGCGCAAATAAGATATACAAAGTATTGTTGTTCCCAAGTATTAAAAATGATAAAAATGATATGTATAATAATATTTTGAAAATTACAAATGCAAATGAGTATTATATATGTAGTCCTGATTGCTGGGAAAATAGTGTTTATGTTAGTATAACTAATGTAGATTCATTTAGAAGAATTCAACAGATAGTTTTAAAAATGATGGTATATTCTGATGAATCTATGTCTGTTTGTCCTTTTTGTGGTGATGTACTTGTCAAGGATGAAAACGAGTATGTATGTAGTACATGTAAAACAGTAATAGGTAATTTAGAATGTACGGAATATAAGAAGGATTATCGATATACAGAAATCAAGGATTATAAGCAATTTGTAGAGATTAAAAAATTAGTTACAAATGATTATAATGATGGATTTGATATTGAAGGACTAATGCATTTTAGAAATATTACCAAAATTGATGAACATATGAATATTATTTGCCCATATTGCAATAAATCTCATAATATTAAATCTAGGATATAATAGTCTTATTTTGAAACATAGAAAGATATTCGTGCATGTTAGTATTTTTAAGGTTATTTTATTTAAAACATTTGTTGCAACATACGATAAAATTGCTGCAACTTAGATAAAATCGATAGAAATATATATAATTATGCCTTATAATGATGTCGTCTTGTGAAAGACAACTACTTTAGGGAGATTAATATATATAAACGATTCTATTCGATATGAATGAATGAAGTTAAGCTTTTTTTAAGCAAATGAGAAATGGGAGTTTATCATTTGAATTGCTATACTTCATTTTTTTCATTTATGGAGGTAATAATCATTATGATTAAAGAAATTAAAGATTATATTATAAGTAATGCAAATAATAAGCTTAGTGATTTTAATAATAAACTAATTAAAACTTCATTACCGATTTATGGAATTAAAATCCCCGAGTTAAGAAAGCTAGCTTTAAATATTGCAAGGAATGATTATCATTTATTTTTAGAGGAGTGTGATAACTCATCTTATGAAATGACAATACTAGAGGCGTTTGTGATTGGATATGCAAGGATGAGCCTTGAGGAAAGGTTTTTTTACCTTGATCGATTTATTCCTAAAATTGATAATTGGGCTGTGCATGACGGATTAGTGTCGACACTCAAGTTTACTAAAAATAATATGAAAGAGGTATATGAGTATTTAGGAAAATATGTGGATAGTAAAAAAGAGTATGAAGTAAGATTTGTGGCTATTATGCTTATGAGCTATTATATAAATGATGAATATATAGATAATAATTTGGCAATTGTTAAAAAACTATATGCAAAAGAGTATTATGCAAAAATGGGAGTTGCATGGTTTTTAACTACCGCCGCAAGTAAGTATGAGAATAAAGTATTTAATTATTTAGAAAATGAAGTGGATAAAGAGATAGTTTCTATGACTATTAGAAAAATACGTGATTCGTATGTGGTTAGTAGTGAATTTAAGAATAAAGTTTTGCAATTAAAAAAGTGAATAATTACTTTGCAGTAGCTATTCACTAATTAATTATTTTTTACAATATTTATCTCTTATTGATATAAGTTCATCCTTAGTAAAATTATATTTTTTCATGCAGAAGTGACATAAAACTTCTGCTTTTTCATCTTCATTTATAATTGTGTTTAATTCGTCATATCCTAATGTTGCAATTCCACGCTCAAAGCGTTCCTTTGAACAATCACATTCGTATTTGATAGGGTTAGTTTCAAGAATTTTATAATCTCCACCAGTCACATCACTAATTATCATTTCAGGGGTGTATCCTTCGCTAATCATTTGAGAAACGGGCTTAATACTATTTAGTCTTTTCTCAATTTGCGAAATTACTTCATCTGGACATCCAGGCATTAGCTGAAGAATAAAGCCTCCAGCTGCATTTACTGAATTATCAGGATTTACTAATACACCAACACCAACGGAAGAAGGTATCTGCTCAGATGAGGCGAAGTAGTATGTAAAATCATCACCGATTTCTCCAGTTTGCAGGTGAGCAATAGAAGTAAATGGTTACAACAATATCTCCATCAGTACCAACGCCCATACCAACTGCAAGATGACCATCATTATATTGTAAGAATACTTCAGGGTTATGAATTGATCCCTTTACAGTACCGTAAGAGGCTTCAATTATCATTTGGCCAATTGGTCCGCCACCATCAATTTTGACGGTTAAATGTTCGCCCATTTTATACATTAGGCTCATCATAGCTATAACAGTTAGGCTTCTTCCGAGTGCTGCAGTAGATGTTGGCCAAGTACCATGAAGCTTACGTGCTTCTTCGCATAAGGCAGTTGAATCACATGCATAAATTCTAGCATTATCGCCAAAGCAATATGCTTTTACAGTATAATCTTTCTTATCCATTTTATCATCTCCTTCAAAAATAGCATATTAATTTTAGCACAATATGAGTGTTTTTACTATTATTTAGTATTGAAAACGTTTTAATTTACATTTTTTAAAAAAATATTTGACAATGCTATTTATTAATGTATAATAAAGACACCAATAGACAGAAAAGATCGAAGAAATTCGTGAGTATAGAATGCTAACTGTCTACTTTTGGGTAGACTTTTTTATTGGTAAATTTGCAAAGATAGTTTAATAATTTTGAACTTGAGTATAATTATGTTAGGGCCAAAGTGGTGATTATCATAATTATTGGTCTAACAGAAAGAATGAAATATGTGGGGCCAATGATCAAGTTGGCCCTTTTTTCT
>CAMEKY010000036.1 GCA_945921565.1 uncultured Clostridium sp.
AGGGACCTCGTCATGGCGGTGCAAATATGGCAGTTCTTGATATGATGCAAGAGGTTATAAATGATATCGGGTTTGACGCGACTGATGAAGAAATAACGGCAGTTGTAAGAAGAATATTAAATAAAGATTATTTTGATAAAACTGGGCTTGTTTATGGAATTGGCCATGCAATATATACATTATCTGATCCAAGATGTGAGCTTTTACGTGAGGAAGCGAGAAAGCTTTCTTATGAAAAAAATTCAAAGAAGTTTGAGTTTTATAATAGATTTGAGACTATAGCAATAAGGGTATTTGAAGAGGAAAAAGGGAAAAGGGTTTGTGCCAATGTTGATTTCTATTCAGGACTTATATATGAAATGCTAAACATTCCAAGAGATTTATTTATTCCAATATTTGCGGCCGCAAGGTTAGTAGGTTGGATAAGCCATGATATAGAGAATTTATTGTATTGTAATAAAATAATACGTCCAGCTACAAAATACGTTGGAACTATGGAGGATTAATGATGACAGATATAGTATTACTTCCGGGTGATGGAATCGGACCAGAAATTGTTGAAGCAGTGTGTAAAATATTAGATGCAGCAGGAGCAGATTTATGCTATCACAAATATGATATTGGCCAAACTTCATATGATGCATGTGGAGAGCTTATACCAAAAGAAACTTTAGATGCAATTAAAAAATATAGAGTAGCATTAAAAGGCCCTGTTACAACGCCAATAGGTAAAGGCTTTAGATCAGTAAATGTACATTTAAGATTAGCATTTGATCTATATGTTAATCTCCGCCCTGCTTATTCTTTTGAAAATATTTCAAAATATAAAAATGTAGATATTGTAACAGTAAGAGAAAATACCGAGGATTTATATATCGGAGAAGAAAGAGAAATAGAAAATGGATATGAGGCAATAAAACGAATTACTATTCCTGCAACAGATAGGATTATTCGCTATGCATTTGAATATGCTAAAAAAAATAATCGCAAAAAGGTTACATGTGTTCATAAGGCTAATATATTAAAAAAGTCTGATGGATTATTTTTGGAAAGGTTTAAAGAAATAGCAAAAGAATATCCTCATATCGTTACTGATGATAAAATAATTGATAATATGTGTATGCAGCTTGTGATGTATCCCCAAAATTATGATGTGCTTGTGGCACCAAATCTTTATGGAGATATTATTTCAGACTTAATTGCGGGGCTTGTTGGAGGCTTAGGACTAGTACCTGGAGCAAACATTGGTTCTGATGTTGCAATATTTGAGGCGGTTCATGGCTCTGCACCTGATATAGCAGGAAAAGGAATTGCAAACCCAATTGCTTTACTTCAAGCTTCCTGTATGATGCTTGATTATATTGGCAAGGAGGATGTTTCTAAAAAAATTAATAATGCTATTTTAAAAACCTTGATGGATGGTAAGAAATTAACACAAGATTTGGGTGGAAACGCAACTACAGTTGAACTAACAGAAGCTATTATATCTAATTTGTAATAAAAACTAATGAAAGATACAATTATTTTATTGCAACTTAGTTTTATTTTGTTGAGTGGAAGTAATTCTTTTGCTATTTTATAGGTGTAACAACGAAAGGGAGAACTTATATGAATAAAAAAAGAATTATTTTCATTACACGACTTGCATTATTAGTTGTGTCAATTGTTTGTTACGCAGTATATTTTATTTCAAAGCCTACTGATCACACATGGTTACTTGGAATGGGATTATTTTTTAATTCAGCATCGTTATTTATGGGAACCGTTGTTGGAAATAAAACTGAAAAGAGTAGTAATTAATAGAAAATCAAGCAAATTGGGAGAACGCTTGATTTTTTATTTTAATTAAGTAGTTATTATATTTATATTGGGAGTATAATTATTAATTAATCATGCTTTAATTTAAATAATCACTTGATTTTTTTCAAAAAAAGTCGATAATTAATGCCTAAAATCTATAGTTATGGTATAATTGATTAAAAGTATTTAAAAGAAAAAGGTGTTTATAATGAAGCTTAAAGATGTTGATAAAAGTGTCTTCACACCGATGATGCAACAATATATAGAATGTAAAGAAAATTATATGGACGCAATAGTCTTTTTTCGCCTTGGTGATTTTTATGAAATGTTTTTTGAGGATGCAGAAATTGCATCAAGAGAACTAGAAATAGCTTTAACCGGTAAGGATGCAGGATATACTGAAAGAGTACCAATGTGTGGTATTCCATTTCATGCTTATGCTCAATATGTTGAAAAACTAGTCGCTAAAGGATATAAGGTTGCGATAGTTGAGCAGGTTGAAGATCCAAAGGAAGCCAAAGGAATTGTAAAAAGGGATGTTGTTAAAATTATAACACCTGGTACAATTACTGAGGCTGGATTAAACGAAAAAGAAAATAACTTCTTAGTATCAATAGAAAATACAAATGCAGGATATTTATTAGCATATGCTGATGTATCAACAGGACAAATGTTTTTAACAAATGTATCAAACGAAGATTCTTTAGGTAATGAGATTATTTCATTACATGCTAAAGAGGTAATTGCTTCAAGTACTAACAAAATAAAGGTGCTTAACACCTTAAGGGATAACTATCAAATTGTAATTTCGTATGAGGATGATTCGACATACCCTTTAGAGTTTTCAGGCCTACTAGATGATTTAAGTGAAGAATATAAACAATTAGCTCAAAACGTTCTTGCAAGATTAATTAATTATATTACTAGAACCCAAAGACATAATTTATGCCACTTGCAAAATGTTAAATTTTATTCCTCAGATCAAGTACTTCATCTAGATCCGTTTACTAAAAGAAATTTAGAGCTTACAGAAACATTAAGACAGAATCAAAAGAATGGCTCACTTTTATGGCTTTTAGATAAATGTCAAACAGCAATGGGAAGTAGAAAGCTTCATCAAATGATAGATAGACCATTGATTGATAGGAATGAAATCGAAAGACGCTTTGATTACGTTGAAGCTTTAATGAATAATTATTTAGCTTCTGAGGAAATTAAAGAGTCATTAAAAACCGTATATGACCTAGAACGTATTATTGGAAGAATAAGCGTTGGTAATGCTAATGCTAAGGATTTAGTTCAGTTAAGACGAAGTTTGTCTAATGTACCAAAGCTTCGTGAAGCTGTTAAAAGCCTTAAAGTTAATGATTCGGAAGCACTTGCAAATTCGATTGATTCACATGATAAGCTTTATGATTTATTAACTAAAGCCCTTGTAGATGATCCACCATTTGTAATTAAAGAGGGTGGAATGATTAAACCTCTTTATAATAAAGAGTTAGATGAGCTTAAGGATATTTCTGCAAATTCAAAGGATTGGATTTTACAGTTTGAGGCCCAAGAAAGAGAACGTACAGGCATAAAAACAATGCATGTAGGGTATAATCGTGTGTTTGGATATTATATTGATGTTTCTAAAGGAGCTTTACAAAATTTAACGGATTCAGATCATTATGAGCGTAAGCAAACTCTAGCAAATGCTGAAAGATTTATTACCCCTGAGCTTAAAAAGTATGAACAAATAGTAGTTGGATCAACTGAAAAAATTCAGAAGCTTGAATATGAACTATTTGTTCAAATTAGAAATGTGTGTCAAGGATATACAAAGAGCCTTCAGGTTTTAGCTAGTAAGATTGCTGAAATTGATTGTTTATTGTCTTTTGCGACTGTTAGTGCTAAGAATAATTATGTTAGACCGGTATATTCAACAAAACGTGAAGTAAACATTGTTGATGGACGACATCCAGTTGTAGAAACTGTTTTGAAGGATGAATATGTAACTAATGATATTGTAATTAATTCATATAATACAATTTTAATTACCGGTCCAAATATGAGTGGTAAATCAACATATATGAGAATGCTAGCATTGATTGTAATTATGGCGCAAATTGGGTGCTTTGTACCAGCTAAGAGCGCAACACTTATGATTTTTGATGCTATATTTACGCGTATTGGTGCATCAGATGATCTTATAAGTGGACAATCTACCTTTATGGTTGAGATGCTTGAGGCTAATTATGCGATTAAGAATGCTACTAAAAATAGTTTAATTTTATTTGATGAGTTAGGAAGAGGTACTGCAACATTTGATGGTATGGCGCTTGCTCAAGCAATTATTGAATATGTTCATCAGAAAATTGGTTGCGTAATGTTATTTTCAACACATTATCATGAACTTACATTACTTGATAGAACATTAAGTCATCTTAAAAATGTTCATGTTGAAGCTAAAGAGGTTAAAGGCAAGGTTCAATTTTTGCATAAGGTTTTAGATGGTGGTGCGGATAAATCCTATGGTATTAATGTAGCATCGATTGCTGGACTTCCAAGAAGCTTAATATCAAGAGCTAAAGAAGTACTTGAAAGCCTAGAACAAAAGGATTCTAAAGCAGGGGTGAATTTAAATTTATTTAATTTTGATGCCTATGAAGAAAATCCTGAGAATAAGGAAGAGGAAAAGGCTCTTAATTTAAAGCACTCACTTGAAATTTTGGATATTGATTCTTTAACACCACGTGAAGCCCTAGATTGGTTATATAAAGAAAAAAATAAGTTAGATTAGAGGTTTTAAAATGGGACGTATTGTTCAATTAGATGAAAGATTATCAAATATGATAGCTGCCGGAGAGGTTGTAGAAAAGCCTTCTTCAGTAGTTAAAGAACTAGTGGAAAACGCAATTGATGCAGGTTCTACGAATATAATGATAAGTTTAGTTGATAGTGGGACTAAGGAGATTATCGTTGAGGATAATGGAATTGGTATGTCAGCAGATGATGCTAAGCTTTGTTTTTCGCGTCATGCAACATCTAAAATCAAGAACGAATACGACCTATTTAGAATTCAAACCTTAGGATTTAGAGGAGAGGCTATACCCTCAATTGCATCTGTTTCTAAATTTACTTTAGTTACATCAGATGGAAATGAATCTACCAAAATAGTGTATAGAGGAGGTCATTTAGAGGATATAACAGAAGCTAGTAGAGCAAAGGGTACTACAATCAAGGTTGAAAACTTATTTTATAATGTGCCTGCAAGATTAAAATATCTTCGTACTCTACCATCGGAACTATCTAGTATTACATATTTAGTATCTAAATATATTCTGGCAAATCCAAATATAAGCTTTTCACTTAAAAATAATGGAAAAGAAATATACAAAACTTTGGGTAATGGTGATATAACTCGTATTTTTGGTGAATTATATGGGATTGAGGTTGCAAAAAATCTTTTAACATCATGCATAGAAAAAGATGGATATAAGGTTAATTTAACTATTTGTAAATCAGTTGTATCTAGAGCAAACAAACTTGAGATTACCACAATTGTTAATGATAGATTTGTTAAATCAAATGCAATTACAGAAGCTATTATATCAGGCTATCATACCTATATTCCTGAGGGAAGATATCCCATAGCGCTATGTAGTGTTACAATTGATCCGACATTAATTGATGTAAATGTTCATCCAACAAAGATGCAAATTAAGATATCTAATGAGGACTTAATGGCCGAAAGTATTAGTTCTATGACCAAAGATTTGCTTAAGAGTGCTTCGATGATACCAGATATCAAAGAGCCTGAGGTTGAAAGAAAGTCTTACCAAAAGGTTGATATTTTTGATCAAATATATAATCTAGAGGAAAATAAAACTGAATACAATGCTCCTAAAAGTGATGATGATAAAAAGGATAATTTGCCAAATATTGACGCTCTATTAAAAGAGGCTAATGATTATCATTTACAAAAAGAAGAAGGTACAATTAATTTGGTAAATGAAACCCAAATTGAAGAAGAACCAAAAATAGAAAAATATAAAAAATCTATAGAGCATGAAGGGAAAAAGAATTTACCGTATTTGGAATATTGTGGACAAGTACATGGTACATATTTAATATTTCAAAATGATGAGGGAATGTTTCTGATGGATCAGCACGCAGCTGCAGAAAGAATTAATTACGAATATTATTTAGAAGTATTGAAGAATCCTATCGGGGTGTCTTCACAGCTACTTGTACCAATAAATATTGAGTTTAGTGCAGCGGAAATGATAAAGATAGCTGAGCATGAGCAAGAAATAATTAATCTAGGATTTAAAATTACAGAATCAAGTCCTACATCTTATTATGTAAGAGAATATCCAATGTGGCTACATGAGGAGGACTGCGAGGATTTTATAAGAACACTTCTATACAACGTTTGTAAAGATAAAGAATTTACAATCGAAAAATATCGTGATAGACTTGCAGCCCAGATTGCATGTAAAGCATCTATTAAAGCTAATCATGCGATAAAAAGAGAAGAAATTGACGATTTAGTTTCTCGGCTTAGAAAATGTTATAATCCTTATACTTGTCCACATGGTAGACCTACGATTATAAAAATAACAACCTTAGAGCTTGAGAAAATGTTTAAGCGGGTGATGTAATGAAAAAGGTTATTGCGATTGTTGGCCCAACAGCTGTTGGAAAAACCAAAATCTCGATTGAGCTTGCCAAAAAACTTAATACCGAAATTATCTCGGGTGATTCTGTTGCTGTGTATAAAAGACTTGATATAGGTAGTGCAAAGCCTACAAAAGAGGAAATGCAAGGAGTAAAACACTACCTAATTGATGAACTGGAACCAACAATGCAATATGATGTAATGGAATTTCAAAAAAGAGCCAGAGAGATTATTGATTCAAACGATAAGCCTTTAATTATATGTGGTGGTACAGGCCTATATATTAAAAGTGCATTATATCAATATGAATTTGTGTCTGAAAAAAGAAACGTTGATTTTGAGGATAAATTTAAGGATTTTTCTAATGAGGAGCTATATCATTACTTATTAAAAATAGATCCTGATTTTGATATTAATCGTATTCATATGAATAACCGTAAGAGAGTTTTGCGGGCAATTGAAATAAAAGAAACATCAAATAGTTCAATTGAGCATTTTGACAAGAAAAATGAACCGTATTATGATTCATATATCATCTATTTAAATATAAATGACAGAGATTTGCTTTATAAAAGAATCAATGAACGTGTTGACGAAATGATGCTTAAAGGGTTACTTTATGAAGCATATAATTTATATAAAGAAGGAATTTATCCAAATGCGATTGGATATAAGGAATTTATTCCTTTTTTTGAGAAAAAGATAACCTTGGAAACTGCAACTGATGAAATTAAATTAAATTCAAGACATTTAGCTAAAAGACAAATGACTTGGTTTAAAAATCAAATGGATACGCATTTTTATGAGGTTAATCTAGAAAAAATTGATGATACTATTGAGAAGATATATGAGGATGTAAGGAGGTTTTTAGAACAATGAAATATTATTTTATAGGACTCCCTGCATCAGGAAAATCAACGATAGGGCGTGAACTTGCAAAGGATTTGAAGATTGAATTTATAGACACCGATAAATATATTGAGTCTAAATATGGGCCTATTCCTAATATTTTTAAAGAAAAAGGAGAGTCGTATTTCAGAGATATTGAGACAAAAACTTTAAAAGAATTATATGATTTAGATAATGTTGTTATTTCTTGTGGCGGAGGAATCGTTGAAAGAGATGTAAATAAGGAATATATGAATGGAATGGTTGTATTCTTAGATGCATCCATTAATGAGATTAAATCAAGGCTTGGTGAGGATAGTGCCTCATCTCGTCCTTTAATGGCTACAAATTCAATTATGGATTTGTATCATAGGCGCCATACAAAATATGAAGAATTTAAGACATTTAAGGTTAAGAATCAAATCATATCTAAAGCAATAAAAGAAATAAAAAAGGAGACAAATAGGATATGCAAGAAAAAAAAATAGTTCTTGTCGTAAATGGACCAAATCTTAATATGCTAGGCAAAAGACCTAAAGATCATTATGGTACAAAAACCTTAGATGAGATTTGTAGCATGATGAAGGATTATGATATATTTAATTATGATTTTTTTCAATCTAATCATGAGGGTGCAATCATTGACAGAATTCAAAAACTTGATTATGATGCGATAATTATTAATGCTGGGGCATATACACATACATCAGTTGCGATTCATGATGCACTTGAGATATTTAATGGTCCTAAGGTAGAGGTTCATCTTTCTGATGTGGATAATAGAGAGGATTTTAGAAAGGTTAATTTTATCAGAAGCGTTTGTGATATTACAATTACAAATTTGAAAGAGAATGGTTATATTGAAGCTATCAAGTATTTAGAAAAATGGTTTAATAGTATTGAATAATATAGATTTAGTATCTGGCTATTGGATAATACTTAGCCAAACCATTGTAAAAACTTTACAAAATCTTATCATTATGATAAAATAATTATTAATTTAAGTAATTAAGTGGAGGAATTTATGATAAACGTTAATGACTTAAAGAATGGTACTATAATTGAATATGATGGCAAGCTATGCCAAATTATTGAATTTATGCATGTACTGCAAAATAAGGTAGCATTTGTTCGTGTTAAGATGAAGGACTTGCGAACTGGTGCACGTATCGAAACAGCGCTAAAAGGCTCAGACCAAAAGTTTAAGCAATGCTTTGTTGACCACCGTACTATGCAGTATATATTTAATTCAGGGGATACATATACTTTTATGGATACTGAAACATATGAGCAAATCGAAATTCCAGATTGTCGTTTAGAGTGGGAAAAGAATTTTTTGCAAGAAGGGATGAACTGCGATGTAATAATTTATGGAGAAGAAGTTTTAACAATTTCTCTTCCAGATAAAGTTGAATGTGTTTTAGCACAATGTGATCCAGCAGTAAAAGGAGACACAAAAACAAGTGCACTTAAGGATGCATTCTTAGAAAGTGGATTCTTAGTTAAGGTTCCAATGTTTATAGAGCAAGGTGAACGAATTATTGTATCCACAAAGACTGGCGAATATGCTGGTCGAGCATAATTAATTTAAAAGAGTCAAATATTTATAATAAGGAGATGATTTAACCGCCTTGCAGTTCGCTTCTTTGCAGTGACTAGCATACCAAAGGAAGATTTCTGCAAAACGGGTTTATTTTGGACATACAAACGTCAATTTCAACAGTTCCGTCGGTTCTTAGCGGAACATTTAATATACCTTTATTTTTGGTATTAATTATATTAGTTTTTTTATCAAGCTTTTTTTCAATGACTGAAACGGTGTTTTCTTCAATCTCAGAGTCAAAGCTAAAAACAATGGTTGAAGAGAGAAAACCAGGTGCGAAAAAGGCTTTATTTTGTGCTGATCATTTTGATAGAACGCTTACAACCTTGCTTGTTGGAAATAACATTGTAAATGTTGCATTATCAACATTTGCGGTTACATTCTTTGCAAAGCTAATAACAGGCGATGTAAACATTGAGCTTATTACAACTGCAATTATTACGGTCGTATTGCTTGTATTTGGTGAGGTTACACCAAAATCAATTGGTAAGAAATATAATGATAAGCTAGTGCTATTTTTGGCGCCAATTATTTATGTGCTATCATTTATTTTGTATCCACTTGTTATTATTTTCATGGGCATTCAAAGATTATTTGTCGGAAAGAAAACCCAAGAAAATCAGGTTAATGAGGATGAACTTGAAACAATATTAGATACAATGGTTGAGGATGGTGCCATTGAAGATGATGAGCACGAATTAATCAAAAACGTATTTGATTTAAATGACCGTTCAGTAGAGGATATAATGGTACCGCGTGTAGATATGGTGGCTATTGATGTGGATTCTACAGCTGATGAGGTCAAGGAAATTTTTGTTCGTGAGAAGTTTTCAAGAATTCCTGTATATAAGGAAGATAAGGACCATATTGTAGGTATTTTATATGAACGTGATTTCTTAACAGCTTATATTAATAATCGTAATGTTTCTATTAAATCTTTAATGCGTCCTGCAAAATTTGTCAATAAGACAATGACGGTTGATACATTGATTTCGACATTACAAGAGGCTAAAATGCATATGGCTATTGTGTCTGGTGAATATAATGATACTTTAGGCCTTGTTACAATGGAGGATGCGCTTGAGGAAATCGTCGGTGAAATATATGATGAGCATGATGAGGGTTCAATTAAGCAAAAACTAATAAATAAGGTTGGTGAAAACCAATATTTAGTTGATGGTGAAGCGTTTGTTAATGATATGTTTGAAGAATTAGGCATAGGTACTCCACCTGAGGACGTGTCTAAGGTTTCAACATGGTTCTTCGAATCACATGATGAGCTTCCTAAGGTTGGAGATAAAATGGTATACATTTCATGTTTTACAGATGAAGATGAAGAAGGAGAATACCAGGACTTCCAAAAGAAAATTACTCTTGAAGTTGAAAAGGTTGATGATCGTCGGATTGAAAGCTTGTTGGTTACAATCGAGGACGCAACTAACGAGGATGTAGAAAAATATAAAGATGATAATGAAGAATAATTAGTTCATCGTATAAACGGAAAGGCACTTGAATGAGTGCTTTTTGTTTTACCTAAATAGGATTGTTTTTATCATTTTATTATTATTAATTAAATATAATATTGTGGTGATACTTTTGAAACGATTTTTTTTATTTTTAATTATGTGTATTCCTTTTATATTTATGAAATCATCTTATTCATATAACACAAAAAGCTACGTTGTTTATGATTGTAATACTAAAAGTGTGATTATGGGAGATAACATAAATGAGGTATCACTTATAGCATCTACTACAAAAATATTAACCTGCATAGTAGCACTTGAAAATGCAGATATCTATAAAAAAATACTAATTACAAAAGAAGATACATTAATAGAAGGATCTAAGGTATATGTTCGTGAAGGTGAAACATTCACTTTACTTGACTTACTATATGGATTAATGCTTAGGAGTGGGAATGATTGTGCAAATGCAATTGCTAGATGTACGGTTGATGATTATGATAGATTTATATATTTAATGAATGAAAAATGTAAAGCACTAGGTATGAAAAATTCTACATTTGAAAATCCATCAGGCTTAGATAGTAAAAATGAAAACAGATCAACATCATACGAAATGGCATTATTGATGTCATATTGTATGACTAATGATTATTTTAAAGAAATATCATCATGCCACTTTAAATATATTAGTTCGCAAGAAGGTACTAAATATTACTTAAAGAATAAGGATAAATCAGTTTTAAATGATGAAAGATTTATTGCAGGAAAAACAGGATACACAAAGAAGAGTGGAAGAATTCTTGTAAATTATGCTAGTGCATATTCAAGGAATGTTGTTATAGTAACAATCAACGATTCTAATGATTGGCAAAATCATCAAAAATATCTAAATTCTTTGGAAAAATATGTAGATTATAACATTATATCTAAAGGAGAGTATCAAATATCAGGCCAAAATATATATATTGAAGTACCAAAGGATATAAAAATACCTTTTTTAAAAAATGAAATTGACAAGTATACATACGTATTGGATATTAATAATAATTATTTAGAAATATATTATAATGGATTATTTATTTGTAAATATGGTGTTAAAATAATGACTTTTGACACGTAGTATAAAATAAATGCATCATACAATAAATAATAAGTATGGTGAAGTTATATGTGGAAGGTAATACTTGGGATATTAGTCCCATTTCTTGGAACAACTTTAGGTTCTTTATGTGTATTTTTACTAAGAAAGGGCTTAGGGGAAAAAACATCTAAAGCGTTAAATGGCTTTGCGGCAGGTGTTATGGTAGCCGCATCAATTTGGAGCTTAATAATGCCTGCAATAGACGCCTCTTTTAAAATGGGGAGATTTGCGTTTTTTCCAGCTGCATTAGGCTTTATGATTGGAATATTATTTTTGTTAATGCTAGATAAGCTAGAACCGCATCTAAAGATAAATAGTACTAGCCCGGAAGAGCCAAAATCAAAGATAAAAAGAACAACAAAGCTGGTACTTGCAGTAACTATTCATAATATTCCAGAAGGAATGGCAGTAGGGGCATTATTTGCGGCTTTCCTAAGCGAAAACATGCACATAGCATTTATGACTTCTTTAACACTTGCACTTGGAATAGCTATCCAAAATATACCCGAGGGTGCGATTATATCAATGCCACTACATGGTGAGGGAAAATCAAAAGGGAAGTCATTTTTTATTGGAGTATTATCTGGGGTTGTTGAACCTATAGCCGCAGTAATTACTTTATCTATATCTAACATAATTGAAAAATTACTTCCCTACGTTTTAAGTTTTGCGGCAGGGACAATGATATATGTTGTAGTTGAGGAGCTAATTCCGGAGTTTAAAGAAGGTAATCATTCAAAAGTTGGAGTTATATCGTTCGCTTTAGGCTTTGTTGTAATGATGATTTTAGATGTAATGTTAGGATAAAAAACTAAAAATCACCTTAATATGGCTATTGTTATATGAGGTGTTTTTTTATGGATAAATATGAAATATTAGAACAATACTTTGGATATAATTCGTTTAGAGGAATACAAGAAGAATGTATTGATTCAATAATGAACTATAACGATACAATATGCGTAATGGCAACAGGCGGAGGTAAATCAATAACATTTCAAGTTCCAGGATTAATGATGGAAGGTGTTACAATTGTGATTTCTCCTTTAATATCATTAATGAATGACCAAGTTAATAATTTAAAAAAGAAAAAAATAAAGGCTATAACATTAAATTCAAATATAACAAAAGATGAAGAAGCAGATGCTATTTTTAGAATAGAAAATAATGATGTTAAGTTTATCTATATCTCTCCAGAAAGACTGCAAAATCCCAAATACCAGAAATTGTTGTCAAAAATTGAAATATCTCAATTTGTTATTGATGAATCACATTGCCTAAGCCAATGGGGTAAAGACTTTAGGCCAAGCTATTTAAAAATAAAGGAATATATTTCTTCACTTCCTAAAAGACCGGTAGTATCATGTTTTACCGCAACTGCAAGCCCCCAGGTTATTGAGGATATAAAAAAAGGGTTAGACATTAAACCTAAGGTTTTTAAATCATCATTTGACAGAAAAATGTTGTTTTATCAAACAATTCATATTAAAGATAAGATGAATTATTTAAAATCATTTTTAAAAAAACATAATGACGTTTGTGGAATAGTCTATACACTTACTAGAAAGAAAGCTGAAGAAATATTTCAAGAACTTTTAGATTTAGGATATAAGGTAAGCTTATACCACGGAGGTTTAGATGATGAAGTAAAAAAGAAATATCAAAATGAATATTTAGGTAATGAAACTAATATAATGGTCGCTACATCAAGCTTTGGACTCGGAATTGACAAACCGGATATCAGATATATTATTAATTATGATTTGCCAGAATCTATTGATGACCTTTCTCAGCAACAAGGTCGCTGCTCAAGAGATGGTGGTCCAGGATTATGTGTTCTTTTGTATAATGAATCAGATATTTATGTCAACGAATATTTTATAAATCAGCTTGAGTGGGATGAACAGTTAACTAAAGAAGAAATAAAAGAACTTAAAAAAATAAAAAGAAAAAAGCTTAGGGATGTAATAGAATACGCAACTACTAAAAGATGCTTACACGAGTACCTTGTTTCATATTATGGTGAGCTTTATATGTCGTATTGTAATAATTGCTCAAATTGTATTGATCAATATGAATATATAGATGTAATTGATGATGCAAAAACAATATTGCTATTTGTAAGAAGTATAAATAACCGTTTTGGTTCTAATGTAATAGCTGAGGCCTTAGTTGGAATAAAAAGCCCAACTGTTAAAAGGAATAATTTAAATTATAATCGGTATTTTAATAAAATAAAGAAAGATAAAGATTATGTTAAAGAAATAATAGTATCATTAATAAATGATGGGTATTTAAAAAAGGATAGTAAAGAATATCCTACCTTAGAAATTACATCAAGTTTTAATGATTTTTTTAAGTTAAATGAATATAAAATAAAGGTGTTTAAAGAAGGTAATATATTTGATTTAATATTAAATCCCAAGACACTTGAGGATAAGCTGTTAAATTTTAGAGATATCAAGGCTAGAAGATTAGGCTTACCTAATTATATGGTTTTAAAGGAGGATACAATTAAGCAAATTGTAAGAATGAAGCCGAAAACTAAATATGATTTATTGAAAATAAACGGAATAGGTGAAAAAACTGTAGAAAAGTATGGAAATGAGATTTTAAGTATTGTTAATAAATGAGAAAATTATTATATTTATAATATAAACAGTAAAAGAATGTATTTTACATTATTATATGGTATACTTAAGACAAGGTGATTTTTATGAAGTATGCAGTAATAAAAAAATGTGATATAGCCAACGGTCCAGGAGTAAGAGTATCTTTATTTGTTTCTGGATGTAGACACCATTGTAAGGGATGTTTTAATGAAGTCGCATGGGATTTCAACTATGGAAATGATTTTACAGCTGATGTTCAAAATGAAATATTAGATGCTTTAAAGCCAGATTATATAACTGGTATAACACTACTTGGAGGTGAACCCTTTGAGCCTGAAAATCAAAGAGGATTGTTACCATTTTTAAAAGAAATAAGAGCACTTTATCCAAATAAAACTATATGGTCATATACAGGATTTTTATTAGATAAGGAAATTCTTGGCGATTCAAGAGCTAATTGTGAGGTTACAAAGGAATTTCTTGAGCAAATAGATATGCTAGTAGATGGTCGCTTTGTTGAAGAAAAAAAGGATATCACCTTACTTTTTAAAGGATCATCTAATCAAAGGATTATAGATGTTAAGGAAACCTTAAAAAAGGGAAAAATCGTATTATCGGAGCTTAACAATGGAAAAAATTAAGCTTAGACCACACCACTTATTATGCCAGGAATTTTTTGTTGGACATGGATATAGTGAGGAATTTGTAAGGAATTTAGATTCTATTATTCAAAAATTAAGGTTGAATAATCCAATTGTTGAAATTATAGATACAAATGATGATGTTTGTAAATGCTGCCCAAATCTAATGAATGGGAAATGTAAGGATTTAGAAAAGGTTAAAGTATATGACCAAAATATTAGAGATTTTGCAAATATTAAACCAGGTGTATATCACTATAATGAATTAAGACAAGCTATTTTAGATAAAATAGTAAAATCATCTATCGAAATAAAGAATATATGCAAGAACTGTTGTTGGATAAATATATGTGAAGAAATTAGGAAGAAGATGAAATAATGGATTTTATTGATGTTTTAAACAAAAGATTTTCCGTAAGAGAATTTAAAGAAGAATGCCCAAGTGATGATATAATAGATGAGCTACTAAGTGTAATTAATAAAGCACCAAGTGCGAAAAATATTCAGCCATATCATATCAGAGTTTTAAAATCAAAGGAGTCATTAGATAAAATAAGAAATATAACTAAAAGTGCATACAATGCACCTATTGTTTTAATGATAACTGCT
>CAMEKY010000037.1 GCA_945921565.1 uncultured Clostridium sp.
ACCTCGTAGATTTTTCTTTTTTTATACCCTTATTTAATTTTGGGGAAACTCAAAATTAATCTATATGATGATAGTGTTTTATATTTTAAGGATAATATGTATAAGTATTACTTTGAAGGTAGATGGAAAAGAGTAGAAGAAACAGATACTTACCCTATTACTCTTAATTATTCAATGATCTCATATAAAAGTTTATTTAAAAGCTTTAAATATGATATAGATAATGACTTATATTATATTGAAAATATGATGATAAATGATAATAACTATCAAAGGATTGAGATTAAATTTGAAAATAATGATATTAAAAGCTACAAATTAATTAATGATAAAACAATATCGTATGAATTTTCAGAGTACAATAATACAAGAATATCATTTCCAGATGATTTTGATATCGTATATAAGAAATTAGATAATGAAGAGTGGCTAAAAATTGTAGAGGACACAGTCAATCATAATGTATATGATTATAAATCAGTATTTGAAAAAAGTTATAATGGTGTTCTTGTAGAAAGTGAAAGTAATCATGGACAATGTAGAGAAGATATAGTATACGAAATTTTAAATCAGGTTGAATATAAATACGTTGTTAATGGTGATAATTGGGATTTTTACAGAATGGATAATAGTATATACATTCTTGTAAATTCTTTTTCTCGTGAAATGGTTTCCTTTAGTCAAAAAACAAAAATTCCCTATAAATTGTTCTTGGATGCATATAAGGAATTTGAATTTAATGAAATAGCAAATTCCTATATTTTAAAGAATTATGAATTTGAGGATTATTATTATGATGATGTTGTAGTAAACATTATTGATAATAAAATCGGTTATATCTCACTTAAATACAGACAAACTATAGACAATAAAGAATATAATTTTGTAAAAGTGGTTGAATTCACTTTTAATGTAAATACTATTGATGAAGCTTAGCAGCACACTCGATGAGTAAGGCTCTATTTTATCAATTAGAGAAGATGGAATCATTTGTATTCCTGCATATATGACAGCTTGTAATAAAAAGGGCGATAGAATATGACTTATATATCTATTGCCCTTTTAAAATATTCCTTATTAAAATGGTCATTAGGGGACTAGTGAAAGTGAGAGTAAATTCGATAAAAAATAAAGAATATATCATTTTTCTAGTATCACATTTTGGATTTGAAAGATAAAATACAGTACACACATAATTAAAAAGTATTGCGAAAAATGTAAAAAGCACATCTTAAAGTATTGCGAAAATTGCTGATTTTATATTTCCTAGTATTGAAAAAATGTAGTTTATTTCATATATTTAGTATAGCTAAGGAAATGGTGATTATAATGTTTAAAAGAAAGGCAATAGAAAAATTAAGAGAGTGGAAAGAAAAATATAGTAGTAAATATGCTGTTTTACTTCAAGGAGCTAGGCGTGTTGGAAAAAGCACTATTGCAGAAAATTTTGCAGAAGAAAATTATAAATCATACATGGGTTGAAAAAGATAAAAGTCATTCATATGAAATTGATTTTTTGGTTTCAAACGGTAACAAAATTATTCCAATCGAAGTTAAATCATCTAATATTAATAACCATAATTGAACCTCTCATGACTTAAGTCATAAGATTCTCACTTCAATGTCCTTCGGACCATCAAAATATACAGTATCAATAAGTGGAATTTTAATGTTTTTTGAAATTCTACTTTTTTGTGATACTTTTTCTAAAAGTTCTTTTTTCAAAGTGATAAAATTAAACCATAAGGAGAAAATGTATGAATATCTTATTAATTACGCCAACTTCAATTACAGTTGAATTGAATAATAACGATATATATTTTACTAATAATTATGACGTTTATTTAAATAATAAAAAAGTATTAAGTGATAATAAAAACGTCTTTTCATTATACGATTTAGACGTTAATGAAAAATATGAATTAAAGGTAGAATCAAGCAAGTTTTCAAAAAGTATTAAATTTACGACATTAAATTTAAAGCCCAGAATAATAACACCTATTGATTCTTTTGATAATACGAAAGAAATCCAAGCGTCTATTGATACTTTAAAAGAAGATGAGTATTTAGAGGTAGTAGGTACATTTAAAGTGGTAAGCCTGTATTTACGTGATAATATTGTGATTAATTTAAAAAAAGGTACAGTACTGCTTGGAAGTACAAAAAGAGAGGATTTTCCGATATTAAAGGCTTGTGACTTTCTAAATAATAAGCCTCTTGGCACGTGGGAAGGAAGAGCTGAAGATTCATTTTCAAGTATTATTACAGGTCTTGGGAACAAGAATGTCGTTATCTATGGAGAAGGAATAGTTGACTGTAATAGTCAAAATGGTGATTGGTGGAAAGATCATAGAACATTAAGAATCGCCAGACGTCCTAAGGGAATATTTTTGCATACATGCTCAAATATAACACTTGAGGGTATAACAGTATGTAATACACCATCTTGGAACCAACATCCGTTTTATTCTAGCAATATTTCATATTATGACTTAAAACTTATCAATCCGCCTAACTCTCCAACGACTGATGGGTGCGATCCTGAATCATGTGATAATGTAAAAATAATTGGATGTTACATTAGTGTTGGAGATGATTGTATCGCAATTAAATCAGGTAAAATTGATTTTGCAAAAAAATACAAAACCCCATCATCAAATATAGTAATTAGAAACTGCTTAATGGAGCATGGGCATGCTGGTGTAACACTTGGTAGTGAAAATAGCGGTGGAATAAATAATGTTTGCGTATCAAAATGTTATTTTAATCAAACGGATAGAGGACTTAGGATAAAAAGCCAAAGAGGAAGAGGAAATATAGCTATAATTAAGGATGTAATATTTGATAATATAATGATGGAATCGGTCAAAACGGGCTTTGTTATTAATGCGTTTTATAAAGCGGGCAATGATATGGTAGATGATAGGTTTATAAGAGAATATCAAGAGCCTAGTGATTTAACTCCTTCATTTAAAAGATTTGAATTTAAAAACATTGTATGTAAAAATATAGAATATGGTGTTGGCTTTTTCTTAGGCCTTCCTGAATCGATGATTGAAGAGGTTAAATTAGAAAATATTTTAGCTTCATTTAACTATGAATCAGATGCAGGAGAGTGCGCTATGACTGCTTGGCATGAGGAATTTAAGAATGT
The DNA here is from genome assembly GCA_945921565.1 of uncultured Clostridium sp. GTDB lineage: Bacteria > Bacillota_I > Bacilli_A > Acholeplasmatales > Anaeroplasmataceae > CAG-307. The sequence goes on from CAMEKY010000037.1 coordinate 3,155, forward strand.
TGGTTTTATAGTTGAAAATGTAAATCATTTAATATTAAAAAATGTGCATTATTTAAACGAGCCTAGCGAAAAATATATTGTAAGAAATGTAAATAAATTGGAGGAATAAAAAATGAATGTATTTATGTTTGCGGTTAACGCAGTTATGCCAATTATTTTATTAATATTATTGGGATTCTTTTTAAGAAAAATAGGATTTTTGAAGGAAGACTTCTTAAAAAAAGCAAATACCTTTGTATTTAAGGTGTGTCTTCCTTGTTTATTATTTGTTAATGTCTATAAGATTGAATCTTTTGGAACAATTGATTGGTCAATTGTCTTATATTCAGAAATTGGAATTATATTAATGTTTTTACTCGGAATGATACTAGTAAAATTTACTATTAAGGATTCAAAGAAAAAGGGTGTAATCCTACAATGTATATTCCGTTCTAATTTCGCAATTATTGGACTTCCCCTTGCCCAAGAGCTTGGAGGGGAGGTTGGTGCTAGTGTGGCAGCAATTTTGTCTGCCTTCTCGATTCCAACATTTAATATTTTAGCGGTAATTGCTCTTTCTATTTATGTTAAAGAAGAAGGACAAAAAATCGATATTAAATCAGTACTTAAAAAAATAGTAACTAATCCATTAATTATTGGTGTAGTTGCAGGATTAATAGTTCTTGGTATAAGAAGTCTAATTCCGGTAAATGCTACAGGTGATTTAGCTTTTTCGCTTTCACAAAATACATATACTAAATTTTTATATAAAGCAATCGAAAATGTTTCCAAAATAGGTTCTCCATTTGCCCTAATCATTTTGGGTGGCTTATTTAATTTTAATGCAGTTGCAGGAATGCTAAAAGAAATATTAATAGGTACATTATCAAGAATTGTATTTGTTCCACTTATTGTGATTGGTGTTGCGATAATCTTGTCTAAAACAACAAGCTTTATTAATTTTGACGCTACAGTTTATCCATCTCTTATTGCCCTTTTTGGATCCCCTGTTGCTGTATCTAGCGCAATCATGGCAGAAAGTATGGATAACGATGGAGAGCTTGCAGGTCAGCTAGTTGTCTGGACTAGTATTGGTTCTATTGTGACTATTTTCTTGTCGGTTGTAATTTTAAGGGGTATGGGTCTACTATAAAAGTAAATGGCTGATTATTAGCCATTTTAGGAATGGAGTGATATGATGCTAAAAAGAATATTAAAATATGTAATTCCATCAGTATTAACATCTATATTTACAGGCCTTTTTGTAATAGTAGATGGATTCTTTGTTGGACATAAGGTTGGAGATTTAGGCCTTGCTGCACTTAATGTAGCTTGGCCTTTAACTGCTTTACTTCAAAGCTTAGGTATAGCCATTGGTACAGCATCTGGAGTATATTTGTCAATATACAGTGGCCAAAAAGATGAAAAGATGCATAAAAAAGCGTTATCATCTGCTTTGTATTTATTAATATTCTTTTCGCTTATATTATTATTGCTATTAATATTTATTGATCCGCTTCTTGAACTTTTTGGTGGTACTGCTGAAACAATACCACTAGCACATGATTATATTAAGGTGATTATTTTTGCCTCAGGTATTGAGGTATTTGGCTGTGGTCTTGTTCCTTTAATAAGAAATTTAGGATATGTTAAAATCGCTAGCTTTGCCCTTATTTTGGCAACTGCATTTAATTTTGTAGGTGATTATCTTTTTATTTATGTGTTTGATATGGGACTTAAGGGGGCTGCACTTTCAAGTATACTTGGCCAATTAATTGCGACAATTATTTCTGTTGGATTATTATTTAAAATTAAAAAGCTAAGTTTTACTAAATTAGATTTTAATTTAATATTAAAAATTATTAAGAGCTCAATCGCTCCCTTTATTTTAATATTCTCTGCATCAATACTTATAATATTTAATAACCGTGTATCGCTTTTATATGGAGGAAATGATGGAGTAGCAGCATATACAGTATTATGCTATATTTTGTATCTTGCTCAATATGGAGGCCAGGGGGTCGCAGATGGAGTACAACCAATAATGTCTGAATACTATGGTAAGAAGGATGATGAAGGATTGAGTAAATGTATCAAGCTATCATTCATTGTTATGCTAGTATTTTTAGGAAGTATAACGTTGATCACATTTTTTATGAAGGAAGCATTTGCATCAATATTTAATACAACAGGGAATACCTTTAAATTATATAGCGATGGCTATTATTATATAATTGCAGGATTCATATTAATCGGTGTAATAAGATTAGTATGCTGTATTCATTATGCAACAAATAAGGATTTATTTGCTAATATTCTTGTTGTTTTAGAGCCCTTTATTATTACACCAATTCTTTTATTGATTTTACCTAGATTTTTTGGGATAAATGGAGTTTGGTATACTTATTTATTATGCCAAATATTACTTGCAATAATTTCTGTATTAATTTTATATATTACATTAAAGAAAATTAAAAAAGAAAAGAAGATAGCATAGTAGTGATGTATATAAAAATAACTTTTGATAATAATAAATATTAGCAAAGGAGATTTTTATATGACAAATTCTTTAAAAACTCGTTCTGTTTGGCAAATAGGTCTATTCGCCTGTAATAATGCGGCTACAAATTGTTATATGATTTTACTAAATATGGTTTCATATTACACATTTGGTCCTGCAGGTATGCTTATGTCCGTTTTATTAAACGTAGCTACAGTAATGCGAATATTTGATGGATTCACTGATCCATTTATTGGAACACTTATTGATAAAACTCAAACTCGCTTTGGTAAATATAGACCATTTATGATAATTGGTCAAATAGTTATGCTAGCATCGGTTTTAATATTGTTTACATTAGTTAATAAAATTCCAAATACCTTTTTAGCATATGTAGTATTTACCCTTGTTTATGCAGTTTATATACTAGGATATACCTGCCAAACCGCATGTACAAAGGCAGGGCAGACAATAATTACGCAAGATCCAAAGCAAAGACCATTAATGGCTTTATTTGATACCACATATACAACAATTATTTTTACTGCATTTGGAATGATATTACCTTATTTAGCATCAAAATATGGTGGGCTTTCTAATGCATCATGCTTTAATACGATGATGTTAATATATATGCCACTTAGCTTTGTGCTTACAGTCTTTGCAGTTATTGGTATTTGGCAGAAGGATAATGACAAATATTACATTAAGAATAATAGGCCAATCAAATTTAAAGATTTTATCAAAGCAATAAAGCATAATAAGGCTATTCAAATGTTAGTATTATCTGCAGCATCAGATAAGCTTGCCCAAACTATCGTCGGAAATACGCTAATTACTACCTTGTTATTTGGTATTATTTTAGGTAATTATAATATTTCATCATACCTTGCAATTCCCACAAGCTTAGCTACAATCCTTGCGATATTTTTAGGAACAATTATTTCAAGAAGAAGTGGTCAGAAGAAGGCATTTGTGTATTCAAGTATATTCTCTATTGTCTCTGCAATAATTCTATTCGTTGTGATGATTATTATTAATCCAAAGGGTAATACTCTAAGCTTAGCTACTGCCGGTGGAATATTTTTTATGATATCCTATATTTTACTTAGAATTGGAATATCATTAACTGGAGGTATTGTTATTCCGATGATTGCGGATTGCTCAGACTATGAGGTAATGATATCAGGAAATGCTATCCCTGGATTAATTGGTACATTATTTTCATTTGTTGATAAGGTTGTGTCTAGTCTTGCAACATCAATTTTATCATTAATGCTTATATGGGCAATTGGTGCTGATGGTAAATTAGATGTGGATATGCCTTACTCAAACAAATTGTTTGTAGTTTTCATGATAGGTTCAATTATCATTCCTATTATAGGATGGGTGATAAATATAGTTGCAATGATGTTTTATCCGCTTGATAGGCGTAAGATGGAAGAGGTATCGCAAAGTATAAAGCATCAACTTGAGCAAAACTAAATGAAATGAGCTTAATTGCCCATTTTGTTTTTGGCTTAATTAAAAGATTTTTATTTAAAAGATTGGTAATAAAAATAACCTACTTCTAAAATATGACATAATATGCTATAATAACACTATAAAGAGGATTTTGAATATGCTTAATCAAAGAAATTACCTACGATGCGATGAATGTAAAAAAATAAAATTAGATCAAATATATTTAAATAATCCACAAGCTATTAAGGACTTAGATTATAATTTAGAGGCTATTATTAGTACAGAAGCGCCTATTTGCCTTGATTTATTAAAGGAAAGATTAAGAGATGCTTTTAATATTGGCAAGATTAGTCAAAAAGCTTTAGATATTATCATTTTTCGCCTAAAAAAGCTTGGGATAGTTATAACACATGATCTTTTTGATGATGTATTATGGCCATCAGAAGGAACATACGATGTGAAATATGTTAGAATTAATAGCGAAAGAACGATTTATCAAGTTCCAGAGGTTGAAATGAAGCTTGTTTATGACTATTACGCTAATATATGTCAAACTGATGATGAGCTTTATCACAGCATTTTAAATTTTTTTGGCTTTCAAACCTTAACTAAAAAAGCAACAGAATATTTTTTACATGTTAAAGAATATAAAAAATAGAATTATCGAATAGAGGGAAGTGGAATTATATGTATAGTAAAGAGATATTATATAATGTTGAATGCTTTAAAGGAAAAGAAATAGATGTTTTACTTGATGATTTAACTAGAACAATCAGTAGACCAAATATTGTTGAATATGTTCAATATTTAATTAAAAATAATGTAAGCTTTTCATTATCACTTTTAGATATTGATAATTTTAAAGATGTAAACGATAAATTTGGTCATAAACAAGGAGATATAGTTATCGCTACTGCGGGGAAAAAATTGGTTGAAGCAGTTGGAAAAACTGGCTTTGTTGGAAGATATGGAGGAGATGAGTTTTTAATAGTTACTCCTAATCTGCAAACATATGATGAACGCTGGCAATATTTAAGAAAGCTTTTATTTAAAGCATTTAGAAATGACTTTGTGCTAGCTGAAACAAATCTCCACATGACCGCAACCGTTGGTTCTGCAGCATTTCCTTCTGATGCTTCGAACTATGAAAAGCTTTTTAATATGGTTGATAAGGCTTTATATCGAGGTAAGCAAAAGGGGAGAAATTGCTTTATAATTTACAATGAAGCCCTTCACTATAAAATTAATATTGATTCTCCTCAAGGACGAGTATCTTTATATCAGGTCATGAATCGAGTTGGCAATATTCTAATAAAAAATGAAGAACTTGAAAATATTTTAGGTTATGCATTCGATGTGATTATGAGCTTTTGTGTGTTAACAGATGTTTATTTAATTACAAGAAATAATAATTATATTAAAACTGTAAAAGACAAATTAGATATTGACTTTGATATCATTGATGAGGTATATAAGGATATTAAAACCGATGGAATCAAGGTTGTAAATAATAATGAAGAATTAAGTGTAAATTATCCAAAATTATATAATTTTTGCAAAAATGATGTTTTAAAGGCCTTTAATGTATCTTTAGTGCGAATGTCAAATGATGAATATGGATATTTAGTATTTGCGGATAGAGAACGTAAGAGAATTTGGCAAACAGATGAAATCATTTTATTTGTATTTTTCACTAAAATGCTTGGTGTTGTATTAGAGAATAGAAAACTAAAGGAACAAATTAAGAAGTAAAGACTGTATGGTCTTTATTTTTTTTGAAAAAATGATATAATTTAGCGTAGGGAAAAAGGTGAGTATATGAGTGAGGAAATAAATGATGTAAAGTCGTGTAATCAAAGCACGCAAGATGCTGAGGCAGGTTTTTTTAAGAGAAGTATTTTAGGCTTTTTCCTAGGCCTTGCAGTTATTGTGCCTGGGGTTAGTGGCTCTACTATAGCTATTATTTTTAGATTATATGATAAACTAGTATGGTCAATTTCTAACATAATTAAAAAAATTAAAATTTCAATTATGTTTTTAATTCCACTTGTGGTGGGAGCGATTGCTGGTGTTTTAACAGGCTTTTTAACAATTCAAAAATTGCTTGATATTATTCCCTTTGCATTAGTATCATTATTTGCAGGCTTAATGCTTGGGTCTATGCCCTCATTAACCTCTGAGGTATCTTTGAAATTAACAAAAAAGAATCTTTTACTTATATTGATAGGGATTACTATTCCAATTAGTATGGCCTTAATTTCGGTTTTTGCAAATAGTGGGGATAGAAATTGCGATGTTAATGTTCTTAATTTCATTATATTTATGATCTTAGGGTTTATTGTAGCTATTACTCAGCTAGTACCAGGATGCTCGGCAACTGCGACATTAATGGCACTTGGTTATTTTAAGAAAATAATGGACACAGTTCATCTTTCATATATAAAGGATAATCCGAGCGTTTTGTTATTATATGCTGCGCTTATATTAGGTTTTTTAATAGGTGCACTATGTGTGTCTAGATTAATTGAAGGGCTAATTTGGAAATATAAAAAGACATTATATATGGTGTTTATCGGTCTTTCAATTGGGTCGATATGTGCAATGCTATTTAATAGTGATATATATCTTGTATATAAAAACTGGAGTGTAAATGGTGTTGATAATTTAGATTTGTCCTTAGGGATTAGCTTATTTGCTATAGGACTTGTTGGAAGCTTTATGTTTGTTAAATATAGTTTTAAAAAAAATGTAAAATAGGAGGATCATATGGAGCTAAAGGGCTTAATTCATAGTGTTGATTTAAAAAGTAAAATAATATCAATAGTTCATAATCGTTCACTTAAATATTTTTACTTTCAAAATAATCTAATGAAAAGATTTAAAAAATATTTATATACTGGAAATTGCATAAGCCTTGTAGCTGAGGATTCTTTAGAAAATAAGTCCGATAGATATGCTCATACTGTTATTTTTGTTAACGAAATATTTATTCCAACCGCATCTGGTAGGAAATTTCTTTATAATAAGCAAGCACTAAATCGTTCACTAATTGATTTTTTTGATTCACTTAATTACAAGCTTTTTATTGATATTGAAATGACAATGCCTGGCTTTAATTCAACAAATTTTATATCAGAAATAATTCAAGCTGGATTCTTTATTGTAAATAAAAAGGGTGAAATTGTTGAAAAATATAATTATCACATCCGTCCAACTAAATTTGTTAGAATCAATAGAAGAACAAGAGATTTTTTACATCTATCTAATGAGGACTTAAAGAATTCTGTTTCATATTATAAATTCTATAATAAGTTCAAGCAATTACTTATTAAATATAAACCAGCAATTTTAACATTTGGTAAAAATGATAAATTATTTTTAGAAAGATCATATAATATTAATGGGCTTCCTTCATTAAGCAACATATCTCGATTTATTAATTTATCGCAATTGATTAAAAATTATTATGAGTTAAAAATTGATCCAGGTTTATTTAGCTTATATGAGCAATATACTGGTATAAAAAATGTTCAAACACATGATGCCCTTGAGGATGCGATAATCACTTATGATATTTATCGTTTCTTTATAAGTGATATGAAGGAAAATTCACAAAAAGAAGGGGAATTATTACGCATATTGGCATAATAGATAGTGGCATGGGTGGCTACGCTTTTTTAGAAGGAATTAAAGATAAGAATAATACCTATTCATTAATAATGGATAGGGCTTTTTTTCCATATGGGAAGAAGAACTATGATTTTTTATTCAAAAGAACTGTTTTTCTTTGTAATTATTTAATAAACCAAAATGTTGATGAGATTATTATAGCCTGTAATACCTTATCAATTATGGTGCTTGAAGATGTTAAGAGGTTATTTAAAATTAAAATAACTGGAGTAATAGATTTGTTTGATTTAAATAGAGAAAATGCGTTGTTCTTAGGGACTACTAATACAGTTGAGAGTTTAAAAAATAAGTATAAAAATTTGGATTTTTTTGACGGTAGTGATTTAATCTATTTAATTGAAAATAATATGAATGATGAAATAGAAGAATATATGAAAAAAAATAGGAAGCTTTTTGATTCCTATTTGTATGTAATATTGGGCTGTACCCATTTTATTAAAATAAAGCATATGTTTAACAACTTTATTTCTCAGGATGAGGAATTTAAGAAACGTTATAATGCTTTATAGCATACGCAACTCCAGATTCATCATTAGACTTAGTGATAAAATCGGCATATTTATCTAAAACAGGAAAACGATTTTCCATCGCAACACTTACACCTGCATACTCAAGCATTGCTCGATCATTATCCGCATCACCAATTGCCATTGTATCACTAATATCTATATTGAGATATTTAGCAAGAATTTTTAATCCTAGTCCCTTATTGATATCTTTATTTAAAAATTCAAGAAATATATTAGAGCTCCTTACCATATTTAAATTTGTTTGAAATTCGGTTGGAATCAATGGAATTATTTTATCTAGATTTTCTTTACTAGATACTATCATACATTTAATAAATTTCATATCGTCCTTAATATCATCAAAATTTATGACGTGGGCTTCAATTTGGTTTATTCGCTCCTCAACTGCTGTATATTCATTGTTTTCATTTGTAACAAGTTCTCCATTTTCCAAAAAAGCATGGAAATTTAAACCATTCTTAATCGCAAAATGATATAGTTTTTTAACAATTGAGCCTAATATAGTAGAAGAATGAATTACATGCTTAGTACTATTTTCAATAATTAATGAGCCGTTATAGCACAAACTGTAGCTATCTTTTAATTTTAGTAGTTCATTATATCTCATAACTCCCTCAATTGGTCTACCGCTAGCTATAATAAATTTAGCATTTTTTAAATTTGAAATTGTAGTCTCATTAAGCTTTGAAACATTCTTTTTACTATCTAAAAGAGTACCATCTAAATCACAAAATATTAGTTTAATATTACTCATATAAAATTCACCTCTCAAATTATATCATATTATAGAAAAAAATGTCTTAATAATTCATATTTTATTTCAAACAATAATGCTGGAGGTGAATTTATGAAAAAAATCTTAATCATCTTTGTTGTTATTCCGTTTATTTTTCTAATGAACATCTCATATGCATCAAACCCTTTAGTTTATGTTTCGGGAATGTCAATCGGATTAAAGCTTAACACTAATGTTGAGGTATTAGGAACGTATGGTATAGAATCAAATGGAGTTCTTGAAACACCATGGATGGATAAAATATATGAGCATGATATCATTAGTAAAGTAAATGGTGAAAAAATAAGTAGTGCGGATGAGCTTACTAGTATTATTGAAAAATCGAATGGAAATAAGGTTAAATTAGAGATACTTCATAGAAATGAAGTTAAATCAATCGAAATAAAGCCCATAAAGAATAATAAAAATAAATATAGTATCGGCTTATATGTAAAGGATTATGATTTAGGAATTGGTACATTAACGTTTGCAAGTGACAACTTAATGTTTGCATCACTGGGGCATAAAATGGTTGAAAAGGAAATAAGTGGTGGTACACTATATCCATCAACAGTAAGTAAAATAGTTAAACCTAGAGATTCAGCTCCTGGTGAAAAAAAGGCAGATATAATTGAAAGAAAAATCGGGCAAATATATGCCAATACTGATAATGGATGCTACGGCAAGCTATCTTCAGCAAGTGTACTTGATGATATGCAGCAAATGAGAGTTGCAGAAACTACTGATGTGCATAAAGGGAAAGCATATATATTAACTACGTTATTAGACAATAAGATATCTAAATATGAGGTTGAAATAACAAAAACATTAAGTCAAACATACTGTCAAGAAAAAGGTATTAAGATCAAGATAACTGATGAAAGATTAGAAAAAGAAGCAGGTGGAATAATTCAGGGAATGAGTGGTTCCCCAATCATTCAGGATGATATGATTGTTGGTACTTTAAGTCATGTATCACTTAAAAATCCGAAAGAAGGTTATGGATGTTATGCAAAATTTATGTATGACACAATGAATAGCTACGCATAAAACTCTCCTTAATAGGAGATTTTATTATTTATAAAGAAGATTTGCTTATATTCCACTATCTATCCTATCACAAAGTTTGACTTTTAATATGTAAAGATATATAATATATTGACTGAATTTTGAATCAGGATAAGGAGAGGATAAAAGCGTGAAAAAGTTTTTAAAAAAGCAATCGCCTGTGCGTATTATCGTTTTTGCCTTTTTTTTAGCAGCTATCATTGGTTCAGGGCTTTTGATGCTACCAATCAGTGTTAAAGATGGGGTTGAGCTTAAATATATTGACTCATTATATACATCAGTAAGTGCTGTATGTGTTACTGGACTTGTTCCACTTGATGTTGGATCTACATTTTCTGTTTTTGGAACAATTGTGATTGCAATATTAATTCAAATAGGAGGCCTTGGAGTTACAACGGTTGGTGTTGGAATAGTCTTAATGGTTGGGAAAAAAATGAGTCTAAAGGGAATAAATGTTGTGAAGGAAGCTTCCAATTTATATTCGAGAAAGGAATTATATTTATTTTTACGATATATATTTATTACGACACTTATATTTGAACTTTTAGGTGCAATATCAAGTTTTTGTGTATTTATTCAGGATATGGATTTTGATCAAGCACTAGGTGTAAGTTTATTTCATGCAATTTCGGCATTTAATAATGCAGGATTTGATATATTTGGTGGTGTTGAAGGCTTTGCTCAAGGCTCAAGCCTAATATATTATCAAAAAAATATTCCTCTAAACATAATTACAAGTCTTTTAATTATATTTGGTGGTATAGGCTTCTTAGTAATTAAAGAGCTTTTCACTACAAGATTTAGATGGAAGAAGTTTTCGATGCATACTAAGGTTGTACTAACAATGACTCTTACATTAGTTGTAACAGGGACATTATTAATAAAGCTTACTGAAGGGGAAATCAGTTGGCTAGGTGCATTCTTTATGAGTGTTTCTTGCCGTACTGCAGGCTTTGCAACCTATGATTTATCCTTGTTTAAATCTGCGACTCTTTTATTAATGATAATTTATATGTTTATTGGGGCCTCACCTGGATCAACCGGTGGTGGTATTAAAACAACAACATTTTTTGCATTATTTTTAGGAATAAAATCTTCAGCTACGAATAAATCAGAAAAGGCATTCCACTATGCTATGCCTAAGGATTCATATAAAAAAGCATCAGTGATTACAATACTTGGTATATCTATAATTTTAATTGGCTCTATTCTAATTATGGCATTAGAACCAAATATGAGTATGAAGGATGCAATGTTTGCGTTTGGTACGGTTGGACTTTCAACAGGTGTAACCTCAACGCTTGGAATTATGAGTAAGATTATTTCTTGTATAGTTATGTTTATAGGACGTTTGGGCCCTCTTACTATCGCATCACTGTGGTATTTTTCAAGAGGAGACCGTTTCTCATACCCTGAGGGTAATATTAGTATAGGCTAAGATGGAGGATATATATGAAAAAGAAGAAAATGAAATATGGAATTATTGGACTTGGTCGTTTTGGTACTGCTTTAGCATATAAGCTAGCCTCAACTGGTGCCGAAATAATGGTTACTGATAAGGATGAGGTTAAGGTTGCAGAGTTAAGAGAAATTACTGAAAATGCATTTATATCAGGTGCTCTTGAAAAAAAGACACTAAGTGATATGGGCTTTCAAAACTGTGATGTTGTAGTCGTATGTATTGCCGGTGCAATAGATGTGTCGATTTTAACAGTTATGAAGCTTCAAAGTATTGGATGTAAAAGAATTATTGCTAAAGCTAATAGTGCCGAGCACGGTGAAATTTTAGCTAAGATTGGGGCTGAAATTGTATATCCTGAGCAGGATATGGCAATTCGTCTAGCTAATCGTTTGGAAATGGGCACAGGGCTTGACTTTATTGAACTAAGTAATGCGATTAATGTTACAAAGGTGGCTGTACCTTCCGATTTCGTTGGAAAATCAATTATGGAGACTAATATTCGTGGTCGCTTTGGATTAAATATTATAGCCATTGAAAGTCCAACTACAGTAGTAGAAACTATTAAGCCTGATTATATATTCCAAGAAAATGATATTATTTATTTATGTGGAAGTAAGGAATCTGTAAATTTATACGCTGAATGGCTTGAAAATACAAAATAAGTAATAAAAAAGTCAAGGGGAAACATACCTCTTGACTTTTATTATGTTAGGCGAATGCCTCACATAAAAACCGCCTGCTATGCAGGTGAG
>CAMEKY010000038.1 GCA_945921565.1 uncultured Clostridium sp.
ATGGAGTTCATACTGATTATATTGTTCGTGGTTCTACAATTTTAGGTATTTACTTTTTAGAGACAGGCTTTGGTGGTCGTCCTAGTAAGGTAATATATAACCGTAAGCATAGTGCTATTACAAGAATTGAGCTTTCTGAGTTTGATTTTGATGAAGTATTCCAGGATGCTACATGGTTCCATGTTTCTGGAATTAGTTTAGCATTAAATGAACGTGTTGCTAAATTTGCAGTAGCTGCTGCAAAATATTGCCACGAGCATGGAGTTAAGGTTTCTTTTGACTTTAACTATCGTGCTAAATTATGGACAATTGATGAAGCGCGTCCTTGGTATAAGGAAATAATGCCATATGTAGATGTTGTATTTGCTTCATTCTATGATTGCAATACAATTCTAGAAATACCTCTTGATGAGGACCTTGAAAATGCTACAATGCATGAAAAGAGACTAAATGTATTCCCTAAGATGATTGAAAAGTACAAATTATCGTATGTATTTGGAACTGATCGTGTTGTTTACAGTGCTACTGATAACTCACTTGCTGGTTATTTCTATACAAAGGATAGCTTTGAGATCACAAATCCAATTCGTTTTATGATATATGATAGAATTGGTGGAGGAGATGCATTTGCATCTGGAGTTATTCATGGATTATTAAAGGATTTTAGTGATCCCCACTATGCTGTTGCGTATGGATTAAACACATCAGTATTAAAACATACAATTTATGGAGATGCTTGTGTATTATCGTGTGATGATATAGAGCAATTTATGGCATCAAATGGTACTGCTGAGGTACAGAGGTAATTATATGATATTAGGAAAATTAAAATATATTGGAAGATATAAAGGAATATCAAAAAACATTGATACAGCTATTGATTATATTTTAAATAATGATTTAATGGCTTTACCAAAAGGAAAAACTATTATTGATGGCGATAATGTATGGGTTAACCGTGATACATATGTTGCTAAACCACTTGAGGATTGTTTCTATGAAAACCATGATAAGTATATGGATCTTCAAGTAGTACTTAAAGGACAAGAATATTTTGCATATACAGATATTTCAAATCCTACATTAAAGGTTACAACACCATATAACACTGAAAAAGATGTTACTAAGTATAGTGCTGAGCAAGGAGTATTCTTCATTCTTGAAGAAGGCTTTGCATTGGTATATCCTGAAGATATTCATCTAGCTAAGTGCGATGTAAATGGTGGCACTGTTGAAAAGTGCGTATTTAAAATTAAAATTGAAGATTAATTAAAAAAATAAGGAGATTAAAATGAAAAATTTAAAATTCAATTCTAACAAGGTAGTTACAATGGGAGAAATCATGCTTCGTTTGTCAACTCCTGCTAACACTCGTTTTGTTCAAGCAAATCAATTTGACATTATTTTTGGTGGAGGAGAAGCTAACGTTGCTGTTTCATGTGCAAACTATGGTTTAGAGGCTGCATTTGTTACTAAGCTTCCTGACAATCCTATTGGTCAAGCAGCATTAAATTCATTACGTCGTTATGGCGTTGATACAAAGTACATTGCTCGTGGTGGAGATAGAGTTGGTATCTACTATTCTGAAACTGGTGCTTCAATGAGACCATCTGTAGTAGTTTATGACCGTGCTCATTCAGCAATCGCAGAAGCCTCACCTTCTGATTTTGATTTTGATGCAATTTTCAAGGATGCAGGTTGGTTCCACTGGTCTGGAATTACTCCAGCTATTTCTGATGCTTCAGCATTATGTCTAGAGCAAGCTTTAATTGCTGCTAAGAAGTATGGTGTAGTAGTATCTGTAGACCTTAACTTCCGTAAGAAGCTATGGACTTCAGAGAAGGCTATTTCAGTTATGAAGCCATTAATGAAGTATGTTGATGTATGTATTGGTAACGAAGAGGATGCTGAGCTTTGCTTAGGATTTAAGCCAGAAGCTGACGTTGAAGGTGGAAACACTGATGCATCAGGATATCATACTATTTTCAAGCAAATGGCAAAAGAATTTGGATTTAAGTATGTTGTTTCAACATTACGTGAATCATTCTCAGCTACTCACAATGGTTGGAAGGCATTAATCTTCGATGGTGAGGAATTCTATGAGTCTAAGCGTTATGATATCAACCCAATCATCGACCGTGTTGGTGGTGGAGATTCATTCTCTGGTGGATTAATCTACGGATTAATGACTAAGAAAACTCAAGGAGAGGCTCTTGAATTTGCTGTAGCTGCATCTGCATTAAAGCACACTATTAACGGAGACTACAACTTAGTATCTGTTAAGGAAGTTGAATCTTTAGCTGGTGGTAATGCTAACGGACGTGTTCAACGTTAATTTGCTATGAATGACAATAAGTCAGTTGATAAAATATTAAGAATTTTAGAATTAATTTCTAAAAATCCCAATGGATTAACATTATCCCAAATAAGTAGGGAATTAAATATTCCTAAATCAACTGCTTTTGATTTTCTTCAAGCTTTATATAAGGCTGATGCAGTATATTATAAGGATGAAATATCTAAGCGTTATGTCATCGGATCGAAAATATATGCAATTGGCCAAGCCTATCAGAAGAATTCATCATTGATCACTGTATGTAAGCCTATTGTTAGAAATCTTGGTAATAAGTATGGTAATTTACTAATTATTACTAAACGAGTTGATAATAATATTGTTTATGTTCATAAATATGAAAATGATGAGAGTAAAAATGCTACCTTCGAGATAGGAGGTAGCATTTCTTTTCTTCATTCAAATTCAATTGGAAAATGTTATTTAGCATTTGATAAGTATTTTCAAAATTATAAAATACCTGAATTTGAATTAGTAACGCCCTATACAGTTATTCGTCAAGAAGAGCTTGAAGGTCAAATAGAGGTTGCTAGGCAAAAGGGATATTCTGAAGACTATAAAGAAGAGGATGTAAATTATAAATCTTTAAGCTTTCCAATATATAATTTTGAATCACGTTGCTGTGGGGCATTAACTTATAAAGCTCCTTGTGATTTCGAGTTTACAGATGAGCTTAAGGATGATCTTTTAAAGGCTTCGATGACTATTTCTTTTAAATTAGGATATAAAAAATAATAGGAGGTAAATTAATATGAAAATGGAAGTTCGTTATGCTAATCATCCAGAGGATTCTAAGCATTATACAACTGAAGATTTAAGAAGACATTATTTAAAGAGTGATGTTTTCATTGCAGATGAAATATCTTTAGTATATTCTCATCAGGATCGTATTATTTCTGGTGGTGTTCTACCAGTTAAGAAAGCTTTAAAGCTTGAAACTTGTGATGAACTACGTGCAAACTATTTCCTTGAGCGTCGTGAGCTTGGTATCATCAATATTGGTGGTGCTGGTGTTGTTACGCTTGATGGTGTTAAATATAATGTTAAGAGCAAAGATGGTATGTATGTAGGAATGGGAACTAAGGAGGTTGTATTTGAGTCATTAGATTCAAAAAATCCAGCTAAGTTCTATATTTCTTCATGTCCAGCTCATACATCATATCCGACATATTATATTGATTTTGATAAAGCTAACCACCGTCCATGTGGAGAAGCTAAGACCCTTAATAAACGTGTTATTAATCAATATATTCACCCAGATGTATGTAAATCATGTCAGCTTGCAATGGGTATGACTGAGCTTGCAGAAGGTTCTGGATGGAATACAATGCCATGCCATACTCATGAGCGTCGTATGGAGGTTTATTTCTATTTCAACATTCCAGCTGATAACGTAGTATTCCACATGATGGGTACAAAGGATGAAACTAGACACATTGTTATGAAAAACGATGAGCTTGTAATTTCACCTAGCTGGTCAATTCACTCAGGAATTGGTACATCAAATTATTCATTTATTTGGGCTATGTGTGGTGAAAACCAAGAGTTCGATGATATGGATAACATCAAAACAACAGATTTAAAGTAAAAATTAGGAGGAAAATAAAATGACAGATTTAAATTGCTTTTCATTAAAGGGTAAGGTTGCATTAGTTACTGGTGCATCTTATGGAATCGGCTTTGCAATTGCTTCAGCATATGCTAATGCTGGTGCTACAATCGTATTTAACGATATTAACCAAGAATTAGTAGACAAGGGACTTGCTGCTTACAAAGAATTAGGAATTGAAGCTCACGGATATGTTTGTGACGTTACTAACGAAGATGCTGTAAATGAGCTTGTTGCTAAGGTAGAAAAAGAAGTAGGAGTTATTGATATTTTAGTTAATAACGCTGGTATTATTAAGCGTATTCCTATGTGTGAAATGTCTGCAGCAGACTTTAGAAAGGTAATTGATATCGACTTAAATGGTCCATTCATTATGGCTAAGGCGGTAATTCCATCAATGATTAAGAAGGGACATGGAAAGATTATTAACATCTGCTCAATGATGTCTGAGCTTGGACGTGAAACAGTTTCTGCTTATGCTGCAGCTAAGGGTGGATTAAAGATGCTTACTAAGAATATTGCATCAGAATATGGTGAGTACAACATTCAATGTAATGGTATCGGACCTGGATACATCGCAACTCCTCAAACAGCTCCATTAAGAGAACTTCAAGCTGATGGATCTCGTCATCCATTTGATCAATTCATTATTGCTAAGACTCCAGCAGCTCGTTGGGGAACTCCAGAAGATTTACAAGGACCAGCTATTTTCTTAGCATCAGATGCATCTGATTTTGTAAATGGACATATTTTATATGTTGATGGTGGTATCTTAGCTTACATTGGTAAACAACCTAAGTAATAATGAGTATATACTAAAAAATTGCTTCTTAAGGTGTAATTCTTAAGAGGCTTTTTTTATTGTGTTCTTAGAAAACGCTTACACATAAGAAACTTTTGATAATCAAAAGAAATGTGTTGACAAGATAAAAATCAAAGGTTACTGAGGAAGCTACTCTTAGTGATGATTTAGGAATAGATTCACTTGATTCAGTTGAAATTGTGCTTGAGCTTGAATCTGCATATGATATAAAAATTGAGGATGAAGAAATCCAAAACTTAAAAACTGTTGGAGATATAATGAAACTAGTTGAGGCAAAGCTTAGCTAATTCATTTTGATGTTTTATGGGAATAGAGATTGTAAGTACAGGAAGACATATCCCTTCATTGTGCTATAAAAATACTGATTTCACTAAAATAGAGACATCTGATGAATGGATTGTTCAAAGAACAGGAATTAAAACAAGATATTTTGAAAAAAAGCTGACGACTAGTCAAATGGCTGTATCTGCAGCTAAAAATGCTTTTGAGAATACTGATTTAGATCCATGCTTAATCAAGGTTGTCATTGTTGCTACAATGACACCTGATTCATTTACACCATGTTGTGCATCAAAAATATTAGATGAACTTGGGATTAGAGCTATGGCATTTGATATTAATGTTGCTTGTTCGGGTTTTGTTTATGCACTTAATGTATGTCAAGGTTTATTAAATGAAGGCGAATATGGATTGGTAATTGGAGCTGATGAGGTTTCAAAACTTCTTGATTTTAAAGATAGAAGAAGCTGTGTACTTTTTGGTGATGGTGCAGGAGCTGCTATCATTAAAAAAAGTGACAATTATTCTAGATTCTATGCTATGAGCAAAACTGATACAAACTGTATTTTGAATGCAGCAGGATTAAGTCAAATAAAGTTCGGTAATACATTGCATAATTTTAAACTTCAAATGAAGGGACAAGATGTATTCAGGTTCGCCCTTGAGGCATTTGATGATTGCTTTAAAGATTTAAATAATAACAATGTTTCCCTTGATGATATAGATTTATTCATACCTCATCAAGCAAATTTTCGCATTATTTGTTCAGTTGCAAGAAAGCATAATATAGATTTAGACCGTTTTTATCTAAACCTAGATAAATATGGAAATACATCGTCTGCTTCAGTTGGCATAGCATTAGATGAGGCTATTCGTAGTGGTACATTAAAAAAAGGCATGAAAGTGTTATTAGTAGGTTTTGGCTCAGGTTTATCCTGGGGATATTCATTATTCAAGTATTAGCGAGGAAAGATCATGTTATTAAATGAATTGTTAAATATTAAATATCCAATTATTAGTGGCGCTATGGCTAACATTACAACTGGAGAGTTTGCTGCGGCAGTATCAAATGCTGGAGGCCTTGGAATTATTGCTTCTGGTGGTTGGAATCATGAAAAATTACAAGAAGAGATTAAGCTATGTAAATCAAAAACAAATAAACCATTTGGTGTTAACGTTATGCTTATGAATCCAGATGTTGAACAAATAATCAACGTAATTTGTGAAGAAAAAGTTCCTGTTGTTACAACAGGTGCAGGTAATCCTGGTGCTTATATGGAAAAATTAAATGCAGCAGGATGTAAGGTATTCCCTGTTATTGCAGGGGTTGCACTTGCTAAACGTTTATCAAGATATAATGTTGCTGGATTTATTGTTGAAGGAACTGAATCTGGTGGACATGTTGGAGAAGCTACAACAATGGCTTTAGTACCACAGGTAGTAGCTGCAGTAGATGTACCAGTTATTGCGGCTGGTGGTATTGCAAGTGGAAAGCAATTAAATGCTGCACTAGCTTTAGGTGCGATTGGTGTTCAAGTTGGAACAATTATGCTTGCATCAGAGGAATGCCCTATTCATGAAAATTATAAGCAAGCTGTTTTAAAGGCTAAGGATTCAGATACAGTTGTAACTGGAAGAAGTCAAAATGCTCCAGTTAGAATTTTAAAGAATGATATGTCAAGAAAATATCTTGAACTTGAAGCTAAGGTTGCATCAAGAGATGAGCTTGAGGCTCTAACACTAGGATCACTTCGTAAAGCTGTATTTGAAGGTGATGTTGCAAATGGTTCATTAATGATGGGTCAGGTTGCAGGATTAATTCATGAAATTAAACCAGTTAAGGATATTTTAGCTGGAATGGTTAATGAAGCAATAGCTGAAAAGGCTTTATTGGTTGAAAAGATTAGTAAATTGGAGGAGATCTAATGAAAGTAGCTTTAGTTACAGGAGCCTCTAAGGGTATTGGTCGCCAAATAGCTATTGGCCTAGCAAGTGATGGCTTTACTGTTGTGATTAACTATGCAAAGGATGAAGCAGGAGCACAAGAGTGCCTAAGTGCCATTGCAAATAATGGAATGATTTATAAAGCTGATGTCTCTTCCTTTGCTCAATGTCAAGAAATGATTAATGATGTCATTTCAAAGTATGGTCAAATTGACGTGCTTGTTAATAACGCAGGTATTACGCGTGATAATTTGATTTTAAGAATGTCAGAGGATGATTTTGATAAGGTAATTGATACAAATTTAAAATCAACTTTTAATTTATGTAAGCTAGTTGCAAGACCTATGATGAAAAACAAGGGTGGAAGAATTATAAATATTTCTTCTGTTGTTGGTAAAATGGGAAATGCTGGTCAAGCAAACTATGCGGCATCTAAAGCAGGAATAATCGGATTAACTAAGAGTATTGCTAAAGAGTTAGCACCAAAGAATATTCTTGCTAACGCAGTATTACCTGGCTTTATCGCAACAGATATGACAGGAAAAATGACTGAAGATCAAAAGAATGCAATTATGAGTCAAATTCCATTAGGTAAAATGGGTAGTCCTGAGGATATTGCAAATATGGTTTCATTTTTAGCATCTGATAAAGCTTCATATATAACAGGACAGACATTCATTGTTGACGGGGGTATGTGTATATGAGAAGAGTTGTGATTACTGGATTGGGATCAGTAAATCCAATTGGAAATAATGTTAATGAAACATGGGATAGTATTATAATAAACAAATGTGGTATTGATAACATTTCATATTTCGATACGACAGATTTTAAGGTTAAATTAGCTGCAGAGGTAAAGAATTTCCATCCTGAAGTAATTCTTGATCCAAAAGCAATTAGAACAAATGACAAATTTACTGTTTATGGTCGTATTGCAGCGCTTGAAGCAGTAAAGGATTCAAAACTTAATTTAGAAGAAATTGACCATGACAGATTTGGCTGTATTGTTTCATCAGGAATCGGGGGTATTGAGACAATTGCGGCTAATGAAGATGTGATTAATGAAAAAGGACCAGGAAGAGTTTCACCTCACTTTATACCTAAGTCATTAATTAATCTATGTGCTGGTCAAATAGCTATTGATTTTGGTTGCAAGGGGTATGTTTCTTCAACCGTTACAGCATGTGCTGGAGGAAACAATGCAATCGGGGATGCTTACTTAAGAATCAAATTCGGTCAAGAAGATATAATGCTAGCTGGTGGTGCAGAAGCTGCTATTACTCCACTTGCAGTTGCAGGATTTATGCAAATGAAGGCATTATGTACAAGTGTTGATAAAAATGCCGCGTCTATTCCTTTTGATGCAAGAAGATGTGGTTTTGTTATGGGCGAAGGAGCAGGTATTTTAGTACTTGAAGAGCTTGAGCATGCAAAAGCTCGTAAGGCAAAGATATATGCAGAGGTTGTAGGATATGGTGCTTCATGTGACGCATATCATATTACAGCCCCCGCCATTGATGGCATGGGTGGATATAAGGCAATGAAAAAAGCTTTAGATGATGCAAATATTACGCCTGCTATGATTAATTATATTAATGCACATGGTACATCTACTCATCTTAATGACTCATCAGAAACTATGGCTATTAAGAAGTTATTTGGCAATCGTGATGACTTATTTATATCATCAACTAAGTCTAATACTGGACATTTACTTGGTGCCTCAGGAGCTGTTGAGGCTGTAATTTGTGCTAAGGCAATTACAGATGATTTAGTACCAGCTACAATTAATTATAAAGAACCAGATCCAGAATGTGATTTAAATTATGTTCCTAATAAGAATCTAAAGAGTAAGTTAAATTATGTACTTTCAAATTCCTTGGGATTTGGAGGACATAATGCATGCTTAGTATTTAAAAAGTATGGTGAATAATGTGGAATTAAGTGCAAATGAAATTAGAGAAATACTACCTCATCGTTATCCATTTTTATTGGTAGATAAGGTAATAGATATGCAGGAAGAAGAAATCACTTGTATAAAATGTGTAACTCAAAATGAGCCATTTTTTCAAGGCCATTTCCCTCAGGAGCCTATTATGCCAGGTGTTTTACAGCTTGAAGCTATAGCCCAAGCAGGAGCTATTGTTGTATTAAAAAAGCCTGAGAATAAAGGAAAGCTTGCAATATTTGCTGGTGCAAATAATGTTAAATGGAAAAGAATGGTTAAACCAGGTGATGTCCTTAAAATTCATGTAAAGCTTACAGGTATTAAAGGACCATTTGGATTTGCTAAAGGTGAAATTCTAGTTGAAGATAAAATTGCTTGCCAAGCAGACATATCTTTTGTAATTCAATAATATATTCTTTTTAAAAATGTATGTGTTTTGCATACATTTTTAATTTACTCTTAAGAGTAAATCAACTCATAAAGAAAGTATTCAAAACCATAGAATGGTTTGGCAAAATGATTGAAGAAAGAAGAAATAAACAGTAATTTTAAATTTTATTTGCTAAAAGAAAAATAATTTGGTATTATTCTTATGTTTGAATATTAAAAAGGAGATATCAGATTTATGTCAGTTTTAAAGGTTACAAATGTTACACATGGCTTTGGCGAAAGAACAATACTTGATAATGCATCTTTTCAAATGAATAAAGGTGAGCATATAGGCCTTGTTGGTGCAAATGGTGAAGGAAAAACAACATTTTTAAATATCATTACAGGTAAAATTGGACCAGATAGTGGTAAAATCGAGTGGTGCAAACGAATTACTACGGGATATTTAGATCAATATACACAATTAACTAAGGGACTTACAATAAGAGAATTCTTAAAAACGGCATTTGCTCATATGTATGACCTTGAGGCTGAAATGTATAAGATGTACGATAAGATGGCTACCGCTACTGAGGAAGAAATGGCAGAAATGCTTGAAGATATTGGTGAGATTCAATCTGAGCTTGAATCCTCAGGCTTTTATACACTTGACAGTAAAATAGAAGAGGTTGGAAATGGTTTGGGTCTTGGAGATATTGGCTTTGATAAGGACGTAACTGATTTATCTGGTGGTCAAAGATCTAAGGTATTACTTACTAAGTTACTACTTGAAAATCCAATGATTTTAATTTTGGATGAGCCTACAAACTATCTTGATGAATCTCACATTAGATGGTTAACAACATATCTTCAAAATTACGAAAACGCATTTATTTTAGTATCTCATGATATTCCTTTTTTAAATAATGTTGTTAATGTGATTTATCATATTGAAAGAGGAGTTTTAACTAGATATAGTGGAAACTACGATTTATTTATGAATCTTCACGAAACAGAACTTCGTCATCAAGCTTTAGCGTACGAGAAGCAACAAAAGGAAATTGAAAAATTAGAAACCTTTATTGCTAAAAATAAGGCTAGAGTAGCTACTACAAATCTTGCGAAATCGCGTCAAAGAATTCTTGATAAAATGGTTATATTAGATAAACCTACAGAAGCCATTAAGCCAAACTTTAGATTTAATGAGGCAACAGGAACTGGAAGGTTTGTTGTAACTACAAGAGATTTAGTAATTGGCTATGATAGCCCATTATCTAAGCCTTTAAATATTGTGATTGAAAAGGGGCAAAAGGTTGCAATCCGCGGTGCTAATGGTATAGGTAAATCAACATTACTTAAGACAATGCTTGGCATTATTAAGCCAATATCTGGGCGTGTTGATTTAGATTATAAATTAGAACCAGGATATTTTGAGCAAGAAGATAATTCATCAAGAGATACAGCATTAGATGATGTATGGAATATGTATCCAGCAATGACTAATGCTGAGGTAAGAGGGGCACTTGCATCATGTGGTTTAAATAAGGATAAAATTGAATCCTTAATGATGGTTTTATCTGGTGGTGAGCAAGCAAAGGTAAGAATTTGTAAGGTTATGCTTAAGGAAACTAATTTACTTGTGCTTGATGAACCAACAAATCATTTAGATGTGCTTGCTAAGGAAGCTCTTAAGGAAGCATTAAAGGCCTATAAGGGAACTATTATATTGGTAAGTCATGAACCAGAGTTTTATGATGGATTATGTGATATCATATATGATGCGGAAGCATGGACAACAAAAATAGTATAAAAAAATAAAATTTTAAAAATTGGCTTTTTTTTCGAAAAATAGGTCCTCATATTAAAATGATGGATACTATTTAACCCTAAAAAGCCTATTTTTTTATAAAAAAAGTAAAAAAAACGCAAAAAAGTGCCTTAAATAAGCGATTTGCAAAAAAAATGAACTTTAATTATAATCTAGTTACACATGTGTAAAAAAACTAAAAAGGAGGTGTAACTATTTATAATTATGTAATGTTAATTGGGAATTTGGTTGAGGATGTAGATGTAAGAAAAGCGCCTAATGGCTCGAACGTTTCAACTATAACTTTAGCTGTTAGTCGTCCATTTAGAAATCCTAAAACCGACCAAATTGATACAGATTTTATTGACATTTCTATTTGGGATGAGCTTTGTGATATAGCGGCTACTTATTTGAAAAAAGGGTCAAAAATTGCAGTTAAAGGTCGTCTTAGAGTAGATAAGGTAACCCTTGATACAGGCGCTATAATTAATAGGATAAGTATTACTGGTGAAAGAGTAATTTTTTTGTCAAATCCTAGTGATAAAGGAAATTAATTATATCTAATTGTATTTTATTCTCATTGTTTTGTTGGACTTTAAATTTTTATTTAAGGTCCTTTTTTTTACATATTTATCAAGCTTTATCATCTATAATGACGTTGTGATAATATGGTATATGTAGAAGGAATTATAATTGTAGATTTAATTATTCATCACGTTTTTGTTTATGCCACCTCTTTGTTTTTGCTTGTTAGGATAAAAAAATATCGATTGTTAATATCAGATATTTTAAATATTATTTTGCTTTGGCTATATATGTACTATCATATAAGCTTTATATTACAGGCTATAATGATAATAGCTATCTGCTTAATAACATTTCATAAGCACAAGGTAAAAACAAGCTTATTATATTTGGCGTTTAATATAATGCTTGGAGGAATGGCTGAGATTTTATATTTAGGGGGAATCTTAAATGGTTACATATTATTAATATCGTTAGTATTCCTTTTATGTCTACTGATGATTTATAAAATAGTATTTAAAGGAATAAAAAGTAAAAATTTAATTTATCAATTAATTATCATTGAAAATAAGAAAAAAATTGTTTTAGATGCTTATTTAGATACAGGGAATTTCTTACAAGATTATAATAATAATCCAGTAATAGTTGTAAACAAAAGATTTAAGAATTATTTTAAAAGACCATCCTCAACTGTGCCATGTCAAACAGTAAATAATATATCCTATATGAACACATATAAATTTGAAAAGGGTTATATTAAACTTAATAACCATTATAAGGAAATAGAAGGATCCATAGTGTTTTCTAACATAGCATTTGAGGGTATGATTGGTCTTGATATTATAGGGGGATATCAATGTTTAGATTTATAAAAAGAATAATATGTAAGATATTTAAAATTAATAATTGTGCTTATAATTTTTATCCTTTAAATCTTCCAGAGCCTTTAAGCGAAGAAAAAGAGGCTGAGCTTCTTGAAAGAGTAAAGGAAAAAAATCTTGAAGCAAGAAATATATTAATAGAGCATAATTTAAGGCTAGTAGTTTTTATTGCCAAAAGATTTGAATCACCGCATGTTTTACTTGAGGATTTAATCTCAATAGGTTCAATGGGACTAATAAAGGGGATTGAAACCTTCAAAGCGGATAAAAATATAAAGCTTGCAACATATTGCTCTAGATGTATAGAAAATGAAATATTAATGTTTTTTAGAAAGATATCCAAGCAAAAAATGGAAATCAGCCTTGACGATACATTAAATGTAGATTCAGATGGAAATGAGCTAATCTTAGCAGATGTACTTAGCTCTGATGAACCAAGCCAACTTGATGATGTTGTGCAAAAGGAAAGAAAAAGAATGATGTATGAGGAAATAGAAAAACTAAGTCCAAGAGAAAAGGAAATAATTAGCCTAAGATTTGGTTTATATAATCAGCCTGAAATGACGCAGCATGAGGTAGCGATGTACTTAGGAATTAGCCAATCTTATATATCTCGACTAGAAAAGAAAATCATTGACAAATTAAAAGAAAAAATCATGTTTCATTTAGAAGCTTAGTTACAATTAGCTATTAAAATTAAATAAAAAATGTATGGAAGTTTAGAAGTATCAAATAATTAAACTAGGTGATTAATTATATGTATAAGGTAGAAATAACAGGAGTAGATACTTCTAAGCTTAAAACATTAAGCTCAGAGGAAACAAACAAGCTGCTAGCTTTAGTAAAAGAAGGGGACTTAGCTGCAAGAGATAAAATCATAAAAGGTAATTTAAAGCTAATTTTAAGTGTAATAAAACGATTTAGCTATAAAAATATGAATAATGATGATTTGTTTCAGGTTGGCTGTATTGGCCTAATGAAGGCGATTGACAATTTCGATACATCTCATAATGTTAAGTTTAGTACATATGCAGTGCCTATGATTATTGGTGAAATAAGAAGGTTTATAAGAGATAGTGGTTCGATTAGAGTATCAAGGTCCTACAAGGATTTAGCTTATAAGGCGTTGTCATTTAAGGAAAAGTATATATCTGAGCACAGTATCGAGCCAAAAATGGAAGAAATAGCCGCATATCTTAATACTGAACCGATGGATATAATTCTAGCTTTAGAAGCTATCCAAGATCCCGTATCAATGTCAACTCCAATTTATGATAATGGTGGTGATATTATTGAGCTTTCTGACCAAATTGGAATTGATGAAAAATTACTTGATAATATTGTTGAAAAGAAAATGCTACATGATGCTTATAATCGATTAGATGGCAGGCAAAAGGTTATAATATATAAAAGATATTTTTTAGAAGAAACTCAAATGGAAATTGCATCTGACCTAGACATAAGCCAAGCACAGGTATCGAGACTTGAGAAAACTGCATTAAAGGATATGAAGGATTATATTAAAGGAAACATTTAAAAATATCTAATACTTTCATTTACCCTAATTATTTGATATAATTATAAACGGAATATAAAACTATAACAATCAATAGGAAAATAGATGAAAGGAGAATATAGTATTTAGATTGTATGTACTATTAGTGATGTAAATGAATATTTGGAAGGATGTAGATCCAAAAAGAGTTACTCCCGATGTTTTTTTAGCTTATATCGAGATTTCTAAAGGAATGAAAAATAAATATGAACTAGATAAGGAAACTGGAATGCTATTTCTAGATCGAATTTTATATACTTCAACTCATTATCCTGCAAATTATGGCTTTATTCCACATACGTATTGTGGAGATGGTGACCCACTAGATGTATGTGTTATTTGTAGTGAAGCTATTTTACCAATGACAATTTTAAATTGTAAGCCAATTGGGGTTTTAAAAATGCTTGATCAAGGGTTGCCTGACGAAAAAATAATTGCAGTTCCTGTTAATGATCCGGACTACTCAAATTATGAAGATATTTATCAACTACCTAAACATGTTCAGGATGAAATTAGACATTTCTTTTCAACATATAAACAGCTTGAGGGTAAGGAAACAGAAGTTCAAGATGTTTATGGTCACGTTGAAGCAAAAGATGCAATAAAAAAAGCTATTAAGCTTTATGAAGATACTTTTGAATAATAAACTTTATTTTTAGAATTTATAATGGTATAATTATGAAGGTTATTAAAACGGAGGTATTATTATGGCTTTAACAGCAGGAATAGTTGGTTTACCTAATGTTGGAAAATCAACACTTTTTAATGCGATTACTCAAGCAGGAGCATTAGCAGCTAATTATCCATTTGCAACAATCGAACCAAACGTAGGTGTTGTCAATGTTCCTGATTCAAGATTAGACTATCTAAACAAAATGTATAATCCAAAATCATTGGTTCCAGCTTTGTGTGAAATCACAGATATCGCTGGACTAGTAAAAGGGGCCTCAAAGGGTGAGGGTCTTGGCAATCAATTTCTTGCAAATATTAGAAATTGTGATGCAATATTAGAGGTTGTTAGATGCTTCGATGATGCTAATATAACACATGTTGAGGGAAGCGTTGATCCAATTCGTGATATTGAAATTATTAATATGGAGTTAATACTTTCAGATTTAGATATTGTAGATACAAGAATCCCTAAAATTGAAAAAAAGGCTCAATCAAAAATAGAGGATGCTCCATTTGAATTTGCTTTACTTAAAAGAATTAGAGAAG
>CAMEKY010000039.1 GCA_945921565.1 uncultured Clostridium sp.
AATTTTTGAATCAATTATAGCTTGTCCAACTTGCTCCTCATTACCATACACATATGCTGTATCGATGTGACGATAACCACTTTTTAAAGCATTAAGAGTTGAATAATACGCATCTTCCCCCTTTACTTGCCATGTACCAAAGCCTATCTTTGGTATTTTAACTCCATTATTTAAAATATATTTTTCATCTTTAATCATATATCTTTTTCCTCTCTTCTATAAACAATTTATCTTTATTATAAAGGTAAATATTAAAAATACAACCTCAAATAAATGAGATTGTACATTTTATATTTAATTTTAGTAGTTTTTAGCCTCAACCTCAAAGTAGCTTTGTGCATGTTGGCAAACAGGGCAAACAGCAGGTGCCTTCTTACCAATTACAAGATGTCCACAGTTACGGCATTTCCACATAACCTCTTCAGATTTTTCAAATACATGTTGCATTTCAACATTGTCAAGTAATTTTAAATAACGCTCTTCATGAGCCTTCTCAATCTTTCCAACTGCTCTAAACTTCCAAGCTAAATCCTTGAATCCTTCAGCCTCTGCAGTCTTAGCGAATTCCTCATACATATCTGTCCATTCATAGTTTTCGCCTGCAGCTGCAGCCTTTAGATTAGCCGCCGTATCACCAATGCCATCTAGTTCCTTAAACCACAATTTTGCATGCTCTTTTTCATTTTCTGCAGTTTCTAAAAATAAAGCTGAAATTTGCTCATATCCTTCTTTTTTTGCAACACTAGCAAAATAAGTATATTTATTTCTTGCTTGTGATTCTCCTGCAAATGCTGCTTGTAAATTCTTTTCTGTTTGTGTACCTTCGTATCTTGTCATATTATTTGTCTCCTTCTTTATCATTTTTTTTGACATTTTTCACAAATATATTCGATCTTAATTTCAAAAGAAACCAGACTACGAACATCTCTCTTTAAATGACTGGCAAGATTTTTTACATCATAATCCATAATACTTCCACATGATTTACATATCAAATGACCATGAGGCATAGTATTCCAGTCATAATAATCCTTTCCAAGACCAGAATGGAAACGAACTATTTGTCCATCTAATACCAAATTATTTAAATTACGATAAACAGTCCCTAAAGAAATATTTGACATTGTTTTTAATGCAATTGAAAAAATGTCGTCGGCTGAAAGGTGAAGCTTAGATTCGTGGATGATTTTTAATATCAAATCACGCTGCTTACTCATTTTCACCTCCAAATAGGAATGATTCCTACTTCAACTATATTTTATCAATTATTGTCGAATTATGCAATATCCATTTCATATATTTCTACATTTATTATATGAAATAATCTTTCAATTTATTCAAAAAATCGGATAAAACTATCCGATTGAATCTTCCATGTTTAAATTTATTAATCGATTTAACTCAACAGCATATTCCATAGGAAGCTCTTTTGCAAAAGGCTCAATAAATCCCATAACAATCATTTTAGTAGCCTCTTCCTCATTAAGGCCTCTTGACATCAGATAGAATAATTGCTCCTCATTGACCTTAGATACTGAAGCTTCATGCTCAATATACATCTTTTCATTTCTACCTTCATTTAATGGAATAGTATCTGATGATGAAATGTCATCTAAAATAAGTGTATCACATTCAACGTGGCTTCTTGCACCTAAAGCACCTTCTAAAGCTCTAACCATACCACGGTAATTTACCTTTCCACCACCACGAGCAATTGATTTAGAAATAATCGTAGATGTAGTATTTTTTCCGATATGAATCATTTTTGCACCAGTATCTTGATACTGGTCTTTAGATGCAAATGCAATAGTTACGCATGTCCCTTTTGCATTATCACCTTTAAGTACACAAGCTGGATATTTCATATTAAGTCCTGAGCCAACATTGCCATCAATCCATTCCATTGTAGCATCCTCTTCAACTAAAGCACGCTTTGTAACTAGATTAACAATATTGTTAGACCAATTTTGGACTGTTGAATAACGACAATATCCACCTTTTTTTACATAGATTTCTACAACGGCTGCATGTAATGAGTCCTTAGAATACAAAGGAGCTGTACATCCTTCAACATAATGAATAGATGCTCCCTCATCCACAATAATAAGTGTCCTTTCAAATTGACCCATTCTTTCACTATTAATTCTAAAATAAGATTGGACAGGCTTTGAAAGCTTAACACCCTTAGGAACATAAATAAATGATCCTCCACTCCATACTGCACTATTTAATGCAGCATACTTATTATCAGAGCTTGGTATGAGCTTTCCAAAGTACTCCTTTAATAGCTCAGAATGTTCCCTTAGTGCTGTATCTGTATCCGTAAATATTACTCCAGCATCAGTAAGTTCCTTAAGATTATTGTGATAAACAACTTCTGACTCAAATTGCGTTGAAGCTCCTGCTAAATATTTATGCTCAGCCTCAGGAATACCTAATTTCTCAAATGTATCCTTAATCTCTTGTGGAACCTCTTCCCAAGATGCACCTTGCTTATCAGTTGATTTAATATAATATGTGTAATCATCAAAATTAATACCTGATAAATCAGGCCCCCATTTTGGGTTATCTATCTTTAGAAATGCCTGATAGCTTTTCAGTCTAAATTCTCTCATCCAATCAGGCTCATTCTTTGCCTCAGATATAAACCTAATAACATTTTCATTTAAACCTTTACCAGAGTCAAGAACTGGCTTTGTATCCGTTACAAAGCCATATTTATAGTCATCGGGAAGATTTTCATCATTTTTTTTCATTTGATTTTTCCTCCGCTTCCTTTATTCCTTGTTCAAGTGCCTTCCACGCAAGAGTTGCACACTTTATACGGGCGGGAAATTGACTAACTCCAGCATAAGCAACTGCCTCGCCTAATTCTTCATCATGCCGAGGCTCATTTCCTTTTACAAGCTCATAAAAATCATTTATGACCTCTTTAGCCTCACTAACGCTCATTCCCTTAAGCACTTCACTCATAACAGAGGCTGATGACATAGAAATAGAGCATCCCTTTCCATCCTGGCGAATATCTTTAATTACTCCATCCTTAATTTCTACCTCAATGTTAATATCATCTCCACAAGATGGATTTTTAAAATGAACAAATTGGTATTCATCATTGTGAGTAAGTCCTTTATTCTTTGGATTTTTGGCATGATCCATAATTACTGCACGATATAATTCTTCAATACTTGATGCCATATAAATTCCTCCTAGAAGCTTTTAAAGAAATCCCTAGCTTCTTTAACACTTTCAACCAATCTTACAACATCATCCATTGTATTATAGAAATAGAATGACGCTCTTGTAGTAGAAATTTGATTTAAAAAATTGGTTATTAATTGTGCACAGTGATGCCCTGCCCGAATGCAAACATGATTTTTATCATATATACTAGCCGCATCATGAGGATGCACTCCCTTAATATTAAATGTGATTACTCCAGTATCCGTATTCTTATTATAGATTTCAACATCCTCAATTTCGCTTAAAAGCTCAATAGCCTTCTTCGCAAGCATTTTTTCATATGCACCTATCTCATCTAGACCAATACTTGTTAAAAAATCACAAGCTTCACCTAAGCCAATTACTTCTGCTATCATTGGAGTACCAGTTTCAAACTTATATGGAGAATCCTTATAGCTTTGACTATCTAAAGATACAACATCAGCCATATCTCCGCCAAACTCAACAGGCTCCATTTTTTCTAGCAATTCTTTTTTACCATAAAGAACTCCAACCCCAGTAGGTCCACACATTTTATGGCCAGAAAACGATAGAAAATCGCAATCTAAATCCTTAACATCGACCTCCATATGAGGAACAGCCTGAGCAGCATCAACTGACACAATAATTCCTCTTTCATGACAGATCTTAATAATTTCCTTTATTGGTGTAATATATCCCATAACATTAGAAACATAGGTTATAGCTACAACCTTAGTTTTTTCTGTTAAAACGCTCATAAAGCCTTCAACAGTGATTCTTCCCTCTTTTGTTAATGGTATGTATTTAAGCTTTGCATTCTTAACCTTGCATACATTAAACCAAGGCATATGAGATGAATGATGCTCAAGCTCCGAGGTAATAACCTCATCACCCTCATTAATATTATGCATTCCATAGCTAAGAGCTACTAGGTTTAATGCCTGTGACGCTCCTCGCGTAAATACAACCTCTTCAAACCTAGAATTAATAAATTTAGCTACCTTAGCTCTTGCCTCTTCATACATATCTGTAGCCTCGTATGATAGCTCATATACCCCACGATGAACATTACAGCCAAGATTATTATAGTAATAATCCATCTTTTTTATTACTGAATTTGGCTTTAGGCTAGATGCAGCACTATCAAGGTAACATAGATCACTATGAGCATCAAATACCGGAAATTCCTTTTTTAAATTTGTAATATTCATTAAAATCACCTTTTTAACAATGAATAAATGGTTTCTTCAACCACATTTTTATTTTCTTGATCAATTAAAGAATCAAGGAAGGGATTAACAATTCCAGATAAAATCAATCTAAATGCTTCATCATGAGATAAGCCTCTAGACATTAAATAAAATAATTCGTCATCAGACATTTCGCCAATTGCAGCACCATGATTAGCAGCCACATCATATTCATCAATCAGTAATATTGGCTTGGAAATAACCGCAGACTTAGTCCCGTAAACAATTCCTCTTGATAATTGCTTACAAGAAGATTTTGCCATACCCTTAGCAATCTTACCGATTGTTTCAAACACTATTTCGCTATTTCCTAAGCTAATTCCAAAGTTAGAAATATTTGATGAGGTGTTTTTAGCATTATGATTAATAATTACATTTGAAATCGAATTAAAGTTTTTAGAAAGAACTAAATACTTTCCCTCAATTTTAGCATTTGCTCCGTTTAAATTGACAATTAATTCATCTTTGTATGGATAAGGAGATATTACCTTAAAATTAACCATCGCATTTTTCCCTAAAGAAAAATTCTCTTTAATATCAATTATACCATGTCCGATAAAATCAATATTTAAAGTTGCGCTCTCTAACACACAAATATCTAAATTATTGATAGCTACTTGTGATAATACAACACTTGCAGTTACGTTTGGAGATACAGTTAATTTTAGATTCTTTGTCGTACCAGTTAAAAATAACGGTTTTTCATTAATTGTTAATTCGTCTTTATTTGAAATATCAAATAATTCCATTATTTAGCCTCTTTACGCGCACAGCTTCCTAGTAATACATGAGTAGCCTTATCCTCTTCCTCGATTGTAATACCTAATTCCTTTTTAACCCAGTCGTATCCTTCTTGGTCAATTTTCTTAATTAGCTCCTTGCCGCCAGTTTTAACAATTTGCCCATTAATCATTATATGCACAAAATCAGGCTTTATATAGTCAAGAAGTCTCTCATAGTGAGTGATTAATAAGCAGCCAAAGTCCTCATTTACCATTTCTGACACGTTTTGTCCAACAATTCTTAATGCATCAACATCAAGGCCTGAATCAATTTCATCTAAAATTGCAAACTTTGGCTTAAGCATTTTCATTTGTAAAATTTCATTACGCTTCATTTCTCCACCAGAAAAACCAACATTTAAGTATCTATGTGCTAAATCTGAAGGCATACTAAGTTCCTTACATGCTTTATCATATTCTTTAATAAACTTAAATAATGACATATCATTATTGCAAGCCTTCATCGCCGATCTAACAAAATCACTGTTTGTTACACCATTTACTGACATTGGCTGTTGGTATGCCATAAATAAGCCACTTCTTGCACGTTCATCAACTGCACAGTCCTTTATGCTTTCACCATCAAGTACAATATCACCGCTTAAAATTTGATATTTAGGATTTCCCATTACACAATTTGATAATGTCGACTTACCTGTACCATTTGGTCCCATTATAGCGTGAACCTCGCCTGACTTGATTGTCAAATTAACGCCCTTCAAAATCTCTTTACCAGGGATTCCTGCGTGTAAATCTTTTATTTTTAAAATATGTGACATAATGTCAACTCCTTTTATTCAATGAATACTATCATTATTTTTACTAATTTTTAGTAAAAAATACCATTTTTAATAAGTATAATACCAAAAAGCAATCTTTAATTGCCTATGCTATTATACTATAAATGATTATATTTTACAAATAATATGATTTTATTCAACTAAATTATTATCTATAAAAACTAATTGTAAAAAAGTATTCGCTTATTTAAAACGAATACTCTTTAATATTATTTTACGCGTCAAAGCTATTGATTGGTCTTTTATTCTCATCTAATGTAAATATCTTTTGATGATTCTTTTCTAAATATGGAACAATAGCTTCTATCTTATCTGATTCAAAACGATCCATTTTGATTTGGGAATATAAATCAACATCAAATGATGATGTTTTTAGTCCAAATAGTTTAAATTCTTCATCATTATCTTTAAGTATTCCATAGCTAGAAATATAATAATAATCCGATATTGTGCCCAGTAGCTCACGTAAATTGACTGAACCTTTAATCTTAGCCTTATAGAATTCGCAAATACCATCCACTTCCAAAATAAATACCACGTTTGACTCCTTACTAATCATACCCTCAGGCTTAATAGTAATAACATTTGAATTGTCTTGTCCCTTGCGAAGCTTTGAATAAGTAATCATATTCACAATTGTATAAAGTAACACAAGTGCTGCAATTGATATAATTACAATAGACATCGTAACATATGTTTTATAATCTGATATATAGTTAACCTTGTAATATATCAAAGATATTATACCAGCGAATAGTGCAATAACTGATACAACTAGTGGAAAAGCATAGTTTTTCTCCTTACCTTTTACACTACGTTCAAATTCGCGCTGTCTTCTGGTTTTAAGCCTAATGCTTGGAGAAATAGCAATCATTGTTTGTACGTACATAAACAACACAATTGCCCCACAAATTAAGCTAAATGTAATAATTGCAGCCTTAGATAATTCTGGTGATGCCAATGAATCAACATTAACTAAATATCTAATACAATATAGCCATAGTAACAACCCATCTACTGCAGTTACTATAATTCCAGACCATAGCTTTTTTCGCTTAATTGAATTTATAAACATAACTAAGCTTATAATAATTCGATTCCAAAAGAATACCTCTATTAAAATCAAAAACAAATTTAAAATCATTGATGCCAAAATATCAGCTCCTTTTTATGATAACATTATACATAATAATTGTAAAAACTCAAACCGTTTTATGTTAATATCATGTGAAATATTATGGGAAATTATGTAGTTTGATTAACGATTTTATTTTTGCTCAAGGTAGCTTGATATTGGGAATCATACATATCCTTATATATTGAGCAATTTGCATACAATTCCTCGTGTGAGCCCTCACCCTTGATTAGTCCACCATCAAGTACAACAATTTTATTCGCATCCTTTATTGTTGATAAACGATGGGCAATAATAAATGTTGTTCTTCCCTTAGTTACAATATTCATTGCATGCTTAATCTTCATTTCAGTATCAGAATCGATATTTGCGGTAGCCTCATCTAATACTAAAATCTTAGGATTTCTTAATAAAATTCTAGCAAACGCAATTAATTGCTTCTCACCTAAACTCATATTTTCACCCTTGAAGGTTACTGGCTGATAAATACCTAGTGGATCTTTATCAATAATGTATCCAGCTCCAACCTCTCTTAAAACATTTTCAACGTCAGAGTCAGAAAATTCTCTTTCCATTGTAACATTTGATTTAAGTGTTCCTGCAAATAAGGCTGGAGTTTGTAGTACTATTCCGCAATGGCGACGATAGTCCATTTTATTGTATTCTTCTATATTATTACCATCTACTAATATTTGACCACTATCTGTTACATTGTATTGTAACAACAAATTCATAAGTGATGATTTACCACTACCCGTATGGCCAACAATTCCAACTGTTTGTCCAGATGAAACATGTAGATTAATTCCATGAAGAATTTCATGATCCTTAACATATGAGAAATGGACATCCTTAAACTCAACATCACCAACTATATCATCAGGAGCCTTTTTACCATCAAAAACTCTAACATCATCCGGCTCATCAATATACATATAAACACGGTTAGCAGCAACCATAGAATCCTCAAGTTCATTTAAGTTATTAAATATTGTATTAATCGGATTCACTATTCGGTCAACATAATTAGTAAATGTTGTAATCAAACCAGCAGTTACAACAACTCCCGCAACATTAAAATATGTCCAACCAAAATAAATTAAAATACCAGCTTCAACTAATCTTTTAATAAATATCAATAATTCGAATCCAAAATAAATTGAAATCGTATTTACTCTTTTGTCCTGATGATTATAATCATTAACTAAATCCTTATATTCATCAAGCATATATTCCTCTTGATTGAATGCTTGAATAATAAGAGCTCCCGATATTAGTTCATTTAACTTTCCTGTAATTCTTGATGAGGTTTCTCTTAAATCGGTGTAATAAGAATGAACCTTCTTACGATAAGCCGTAATCCAAATTAAAATAATTGGTGCTATAACTAAAATAATTAAGGAAAGTTGCCACATAAGTGCAATCATACCAATGTATACTGCAATTAGATTGACAAATGCATTCCCAATCGAAAACATTACAGTAAAATAGGTCCTAACACCTGCAGAATCTGATGTTATTTTCGAAACTATTTTTCCATCTGGCTCAAGCGAAAAATAATCGACTTGGAGATGATTAACCTTTAGGATTGCATCCTCGCGAATTGAACGCTCGATATTCATTCCAATCAAATTCAATAAATAGTTTTGAAGATATCTAAATACTACAACTATAACGGTAAAAACACCATATAGCGTAAGCAACTTAACAACACCATTATATTTCTCCTTCTTGGATAAATCTGAAACAATATAATCATCAATAATTGATTTCGTAAAGCGAGGAGTGATTGTAGTCATAACTGCAATTGCGATTACAAAAAATACACATAATAAAATTTTTGTTTTATTTTTTACAATATATGGTAGAGTTCTTCTTACAAGACCTGATTTATTATACTTATCATATTTTTGAGCCATATTAATCATCCTCCTTTGTCATTTGCTGTTCAAGGAAGAGATTATGGTACCATCCGCGATTTGCCATAAGCTCATCATGTGTACCATCCTCTACAATTTTTCCGTTATCTAAAACAATAATCTTATCTGCATGCATTACTGCCGATAAACGATGAGCTACTATAATATTTGTTCTTCCATTTCGATATTCCTTAAGATTTTTAATAATATTAGCCTCTGTTTTACCATCTACAGCTGATAAAGAATCATCTAAAATCATTACATCCGCATTTTTCATAAAAGCTCTTGCAATAGAAAGACGTTGTTTTTGACCGCCAGATAGTGTTACACCATATTCACCTACAATTGTATTCAAACCATATGGAAGATTTTCAATGTCTTTGGCAAAATCAGCCATATCAATTGCTCTATATACTTCCTTAGTATCAATTTCATGAGCTGAGCTTCCAAGTTCAACATTTTTAAATACACTACGTGAAAATAGCATGTGCTCCTGTGGTACATAACCAATACGAGCACGTACTGATTCCTTTTGGTAATCCTCGATATTAATATCGTTAACTAAAATTCGGCCTTCTGTAATCGGAAATTGTCTCATTAATTGTCTAACAAGTGTTGATTTACCAGATCCTGTACGACCAACAATACCCAATGTTTGACCTTCATTAAGTGTTAAATTAATATGATTTAGTACCGGATTTTCGTCCTCTGGATATGTAAAAGACACATCCTTAAACTCAATTTTTTTAACCTCGCCTAAGACTTTAGCTTCAGGTTTGTCAATAATAACTGATTTAGCATAATAAATTTCGTTTAATCTTTCAAGAGAGATAATACTTTGATAAAAATTAGTTAGCATATTTCCAATATTAGTTAAAGGGCCTGCTAAACTATTTAAATACACAATAAATTGCATAAATAATGCCACTGTAAATCCCTCAACACTTCCCTCAATTAACATTTTTGAGGCTACAGCATAAGAGATAATAAGTGATATTGCTGTAATTGATTGAAATATTGGTTGAAAAACTACATTAATTTTTAAATTTTTCCTTTCGATATCATATACTTTTTTCGAGTATGATAAATTTTTTTGATAATTTTCTTCTTCTTTAGAAAATGCTCTAATTGTTCTCACGTTTGTAATGCTTTCAAGTACTACATTTCCCATCTGCGATGAAGCATCTCTTACATTCTTCCAATTCTTTTTTACCTTAACCTTAAATAAAATATTGAATACAAATATTAATAAAAGTGGCAATGCTGAATAAAGTGTTAGCATCGGATTAATAATTATCATTGCGACTAAATTTACAGTTATTACTGTTACTTCAAATGATATATTTAAAAGTCTATTTCCTCCAGAGAAGTTTACACTTTTAACATCACCTAAAGCTCTTGTAAGTAAATCTCCTGATTGAAAATGCTCAAAGAAGGTAGCGTCTTGAATAATAATGTTTTGCATATAACGAACTTGAAGAGCATAGAATAGCTTTACCTTCAACCTGTTTTGCACTACTCTTTTCGTTGTTGTAACAACATATATAGCAATAGCAGTTCCAACTGATAGCATACCAATACGCCATATCATATAGTTTTTTGTGAGTGTACCTTCACTAACCTTTGCAGTAAAATCACCTAAAATGTATGCAGGTACTAAGCATATTAGAGCTTGTACTATTCCTAAAAGTAAAATTGGAATATAAAAGTGAAGGTTCTTTTTTACAAACCACCACATCTCTTTAATAAAATTTATCACAAAGTCACCTCCCGTTATGCTTATCACTTAATTATATATCGACAAATTTTTTTATTCAAGGAAAAATCCTAACAAAAAAAATAACAATCCCTTAAGAAATTTCTCTTAAGGGAGTTTGTTGTTTATTTACTTATCCATTTAACGATTAAGTCCCATAGTGATGTACCAATCCCAACAATAATTGGTACAAGAATTAAAGAAATAACTGACATAAGCTTAATTAAAATATCCATTGCAGGGCCGGCCGTATCCTTTAAAGGATCTCCAACTGTATCTCCTGTAACAGTCGCCTTATGAGTTTCAGAATGCTTACCACCAAAATTACCTTCCTCAACGTATTTTTTAGCATTATCCCAAGCACCACCTGAGTTAGCCATAAACACTGCAAGCATAATTGCCGATACCAAAGCACCTATTAGTAGTCCTCCTAAACCCTCACAGCCAAATACTAATCCACAAATTACTGGTGATACAACTGCAATAATACCTGGAAGAATCATTTCTCTTAAGGACGCCTTTGTAGATATATCAATACATTTATTGTAATCTGGTACTTGCGTTCCATCCAAAATTCCAGGAGATTTTTTAAATTGTGCTCTAATCTCTTCTACCATCTTATTAGCAGCCTTTCCAACTGATGAGATTGTAAGAGATGAAAACAAATATGGAAGCATTGCGCCAAGAAGCATACCAATAAGAACCTTAGGGTCAGCTAGCGAAATATTAGCAGAAGGCACAAGTTTCTTCCATGATTCAATAAATGAAACAATAAAGGCTAATGATGTTAATGTAGCACTACCAATGCAAAATCCTTTTCCAATTGCCGCAGTTGTATTACCAACACTATCAAGTTTATCGGTAATATGTCTTACTTCCTCTGGTAAATCAGCCATCTGAGCAATACCACCCGCATTATCAGAAATAGGCCCATAGCCATCTACAGATACTGTAATACCCGCTGTTGACAGCATTCCCACAGCAGCTAGTGCGATTCCATAGCCACCACTAAAGAAATACGCAACTGCAATTGCTAGTACTAAAATAGCGATTGTTAATGCTGTTGATTTCATCCCACTACCAAGACCTGCAATAATATTTGTAGCATGCCCTGTTTGTGATTCTTTAGCGATTCTTTTAACCTCTTTATACTCTGCAGATGTGTAAATTTCTGCAATAAATCCTACCCCAATACCAGCAGCTAGCCCTGCTACAACAGTAATGATAAGCTTCCAATCCTTAACATATAGCGTCGCAAGGAATATAGTAGCTATCAATACTATTGCTGTTGCAATATAGGTTACAATGTTTAATGCTTTATGTGGATCATTCCATCTTCTTGTTCTAAAAATAATAACGCTAAGTAAGGAAGATACAACTCCAACACCAGCAATTATTAATGGGAATAAAACATAACGAAAGCTAGCCGGTGATGTAAATGTTAATAATGCCATTGTTAAACACGAAATAATGGAGCCAACATAGCTTTCAGTTAAATCTGAGCCCATTCCAGCAATATCACCCACATTATCCCCAACATTATCCGCTATTGTTGCAGGATTTCGTGGGTCATCCTCAGGAAGATCAGCTTCAATCTTTCCAACTAAGTCTGCACCAACATCGGCAGCTTTAGTATATATTCCACCACCGACACGACTAAATAATGCAATAAGTGAACAGCCCAAAGAATAACCAGCAAGAATTGAAATTGGTTGTTCATATGATGATGTAATTCCATATGAAATAATAAATATAGCTCCAAGCCCTAAGAGTCCAAACCCGACAACTGCAAGACCTAAAACTGCTCCACCAGAGAATGCAACTCTTAGTGCATTTGGCATACCATTATCCTTAGCCTCTACTGCGCATCTAGCATTAGCCTTAGTCGCCACAAACATACCAATCCAACCTGCAATAGCTGAGAAGCACGCACCAATTGCAAAACAAATTGCAGCTTGCCAACCAATGCCCTCCGCTTTTGATAAGGTTGGAATAAAGCCAAGAATTGTAAGTAAAGCAGATATTCCAATAATAAACGGAATGATTATTTTATATTCTCTTACAAGGAAAGTTAATGCTCCCTTATGAATATATTTATGTATTTCATCTACTTTTTCATTTGTGATTTTTATTCGAGACACCTTATGGAATAATACAAATACATAGCAAAGTGTTATAAGTGCTGCGAATATTACAAGTAACAAGATAGTTATTTGTTCTTTCATTAATTATCCCTCCTAACAAACAAACTAGCAAAGATATACATTTATATTAAGAAAAAGAATCGAAAACTTATGATATATTTATAAATATATATCTTTAAGGTAATTACTATTATAACACAAAAAAAGAGGATTTCTCCTCTTTTATAACATTTTTATCAATTACTTGTAATTTTTTCTTAATAAATCAATTTCATTTTTATATAAAGTTTCATCCTCACATGGTGTTTCTAAGAAAAATGGTATATTTTTTAGTAGTGGATGATTAATCAGATTAATCATCGCATCAAGTCCAATTGATCCTTTTCCAATATTTTCATGGCGATCCTTATGAGAATTAAATTCTGTCATAGAATCATTTAAGTGAATGGCTTTTAGCTTATTCAATCCTATAACCTCATCAAAATGCTTCAAAACTCCATCTAAATCATTTTTAATATCATATCCAGCACTATAATCATGGCATGTGTCTAAACAAACACCCAAATGTGGATTGTTTACCTTATCCATAATACTTTTAATTTCTTCAAATGTCGAACCAATTTCAGAACCTTTTCCTGACATAGTTTCTATTAATACTGTTGTGGTCATATCAGGAGTTAAAACTTCATTTAGAATCTCTACAGTTAATTCAATGCCTTTCTCAATCCCTTGGCCAACATGACTTCCTGGATGAAAATTATATAAGGCATTTGGAAAATACTTGATACTTTCTAAATCCTCTTTAAACACTATTTTTGCAAAATCTCTTATGTTTTCGTCCTTACTTGAAGGATTTAGAGTGTATGGTGCATGACAAAGTAATGTTGCAAATCCATTTTCCTTTCCATAATTTAAATATGCATTTATATCTTCTAAATCTAATGGTCTTTTCGCACCGCCTCGAGGATTACGGGAAAAATATTGAAATGTATTTGCATTAATTGTTTTAGCAAATTGGGCAGTTTTAAAAAATCCCTTTGAAATTGATAAATGGGGTCCAATGTTTAAATTACTCATATTTTTACCTCAATTTATAATAATATCCCTTGGATTACCAAGAGATATTATTAATATTCTATTAATTTATTTTACTTTTGATATTTAGGATCATTTACACGTGCCATGTAAGATTCATAACGAGCCTTAGCATCTTGTAAATTAAATTCTAATAATTCTTCGGCTTTTGCTGGATTAATCTTAGAAAGTTGAGAATAACGTCCTTCATTCATTAAGAAATCATGATATTTAGACCAATCTGGTTCCTTAGAATCCATAGTGAATGGATTTTGTCCTTGCTTAGCTAAATCAGGATTGAAACGGAATGTTGGGAAGTATCCACACTCAGTTGCAAGCTTAGCCTCAAGTTGAGTCTTAGCAAGACCACCCTTAATATTGTGAGCAATACAAGGTGCATAACAGATAACAATTGATGGTCCCTTATAAGCTTCAGCTTCCTTTAAAGCCTTAATAACTTGGTTTTGGTTAGCACCATGGCAAACAGTAGCTACATATACATGACCATAGCTCATTGCGATTGAAGCTAAATCCTTCTTCTTTTGACGCTTTCCAGATGCGGTAAATTTAGCAATTGATCCTGTACGGCTTGATTTAGATGATTGACCACCAGTATTTGAATATACCTCTGTATCTACAACAAGAATATTAACATCCTCATTATTTGCAATTACATGGTCAAGACCACCAAATCCAATATCATAAGCCCAACCATCTCCACCAATAATCCATTGAGATGCTTTTATAATATATTGCTTTAGGGAAATGATTTCCTTAGCATATGGAGCTTTGTCTGATTCAAATGCAGCTACCATCTTAGGCTCTAAGGCTTCTGTTACATCACCATTATCACGGTTTTCTAACCATTCATTAGCAAGTGCCTTTTGCTCATCATTCATTTCATCAAGATTTGCAACAATTACATTTTGTAAACGATCACGCATTGTTTCATATGCTACACGCATACCAAATCCAAACTCAGCATTGTCCTCAAATAATGAGTTTGCCCAAGCTGGACCATGACCATTACTTAATGTTGTATATGGGCTTGATGGATATGAACCAGAATAAATTGATGTACATCCTGTAGCAT
>CAMEKY010000040.1 GCA_945921565.1 uncultured Clostridium sp.
TAAGAGGATATCAGTTTTTCTTACTTTTGTAAGAGTGTTAAATTTTGACGTATACTTTTAAATGCTTTGGATATACTAAATAAATAAAATAAAAAAAGATACCAGCTTTTAACTGATATCTTCTCTATAACAACACAAAATCAAAAAGTTCCGTCTCACAAACTCGATTTTTTGACTTTGTTATGTATTTTTTTGGTAGTCGAGACGGGAATCGAACCCGTGATTGAACCTTGAGAGGGTTCCGTCTTAACCACTTGACCACTCAACCATCTACTTGCTTAGTGCTTTTATATGTTACCATATAATTTACGCCTTTGCAAGTATTTTTTTATTTTTTTATTCTAATTCTAGATGGCCTGTAGATAGCTGATAATACTTACCATGCTGACTAATTAAATCCTCATGTGTACCTCTTTCAATTATTTTTCCATTCTCAAGCACCATAATTGCATTAGAATTTCTAACCGTCGATAGCCTATGAGCAATTACAAACACAGTTTTCCCCTCCATTAGTCGATTCATTCCTGATTCAACTAACGCTTCTGTACGTGTATCGATTGCAGATGTAGCTTCATCTAAAATCAAAATAGGTCTTTTTGATACCATTGCTCTTGCAATTGATATAAGCTGACGTTGCCCTGAGGATAAATTATTTCCATCAGAATATATCATTGTATTATATCCCTCTGGAAGTCTTTTAATGAAGCCATGAGCATTTGCAAGCTTCGCAGCCTCAACTACATCCTCATCACTTGCGTCTAAATTACCATACCTTATATTATCCATAATAGTACCAGTAAACAAATGAGTATCCTGCAAAACTATACCCAATGACTTACGTAAATCAGCTTTTTTTATTGATTTTATATCAATTCCATCAATCAAAATGGTACCATTTTCAATCTCATAAAATCGATTAATTAGATTTGTAATAGTTGTTTTACCAGCACCAGTTGCACCAACAAAGGCTATTTTTTGGCCAGGATGAGCATATAAGCTTAGTTTTTTTAATATAGTTTTGCCTTCAACATAGGAAAAATCAACATCAATAAATCTTACATCGCCTCTAAGCAATGTATAATCATCATTATTATTCCAATAGTAATTATTATCCTCTTTTAATACTAATGTTACAGAGCCATCATCTACCTCAGGGATCTCATCCATAAGGTTAAATATTCTTTCAGCTCCAGCCAATCCATTTAATAAAATATTAGCTTGATTTGTAAACCTATTGATTGGCATCGTTCCTTGTCTTACAAGGACTAAATACGAAGCTATTTTTCCAATTGTCATTGTTGTAAATGGTGCATATCCTAAGGCTATAAGTCCACCAAATATCGCAACTAAGGCATAATTTATATACCCCAAGGATACGACCATAGGTATTAACGAAAAGCTATATCTAAGAGCCTGGCACGAAGCTTCACGATATTTATTATTTCTTTTATCAAACTCTTCAATATTTTCATTTTCATGATTAAATACCTGAACAACTCTTTGGCCTGCTATCATTTCCTCAACGAATCCATTGACAGATGCCATTACATGCGATGACTCATAAAAAGCTTTTTTACTCTTTTTTGATGCATATATAATGTATGAAAACATTATTATATAAAATACTAAGCAAACTAATGATAAAAGCCAATTAATTACAAATATTAGAATAAACATACCAACAATTTGAATGAAATTTGCAATCAATAAAGCAAAAGCATTGTTAATTGCCTCAGATATTGAATTAATATCATTTACATACATACTCATTATTTGACCATGGGTGTTTGAGTCAAAATACTTAAGAGGAAGTTGTTCCATTTTATCAAACATATCTCGACTCATTTCATAAATAACTTTTTGAGCAAATCTGCACATTATTTGAGTATATCCTAATGTTGATAAAAATCCAACTGAATAAATTGATATTTCCAGTAAAATCATCTTCCATAAATCATGAAAATACTCAGGCGTTGTATATTTATCAATTATTGGTTGAAACATATATGTACCAAGCAAATTTGCACTTGATGATAG
Source organism: uncultured Clostridium sp. (assembly GCA_945921565.1). Lineage (GTDB taxonomy): Bacteria > Bacillota_I > Bacilli_A > Acholeplasmatales > Anaeroplasmataceae > CAG-307. The sequence goes on from CAMEKY010000040.1 coordinate 2,038, forward strand.
CACTACTAATACACCAACTAATAATAATGTTATTTTATGTTTGCCAATATAAGATAAAAATCGTTTAAGAGTTTTCTTCAAATTATCAGGTCTTTTACGCGCTTGCATTATCGCCATCGCTATTACCTCCTAACTGAGTATCACATAATTCCTTATATATATTAGAAGTTTGGTAAAGGCTTTGATGAGTACCCTCACTTACAATTTCTCCATCATCAAGAATAATTATTTTGTCAGCTTCACAAACAGATTTGATTCTTTGACCAATAATTATATTAGTTACGCCCTTAAGCCCTCTAATACCTTCCAAAATTCTTCTTTCTGTTTCCATATCACATGCAGATGTAGAATCATCAAATATTATTATTTTTGGATGCTTAAGAAGTGCCCTTGCAATACATAGCCTTTGCCTTTGACCTCCCGATACATTTACACCACCTTGGCCTAAATCATAGTCAAGTCCACCAAGCGTATTAACAAATTCATAGGCTTGAGCAATCTTTAGTGCCTCAATAATTTCCTCATTAGTTGCATTTTTATTTCCCCATAATAGATTTTGCCTAATAGTTCCACTAAATAAAATATTATTTTGAAGTACAATCGATACACTATCTCTTAAATTCTTAAGATCATATTCCTTAATATTCTTAGAATCAATTAATATTTCACCACTACTTGCCTCATACAATCGACAAATTAGACTAACTAAAGTACTTTTAGCACTACCTGTACCTCCAATAATACCTAAGCTAGAGCCTTGAGGAATCGAAATATTAATATTTTTTAGTACTAATTCCTCAGATGATTCTTTATATTTAAAATTAACATTTCTAAACTCAACATTTCCCTTTTCAACTAAATTATTACCTTCATTTTTTATAGTAGGCTCTTCCTTTAATACTGCATTTATTCTTGTTGCAGAAGCAAATGAACGATTTAGAAGTAAAAATATATTAGATAACATCATAATTGAATTAACAACCTGCATTACATATGAAAGTAATGCTGATAGAGTACCAACAAGTAATTCCTCATTATGAACAAGCTTAGCACCAAATGATAGAATCATTACAGTAACTGCATACATTGTAAATTCAAATGCTGGCTGATTAAGGGTTGATACCTTAAATGTTTCCGTGGTAGTATGTGTAACATTATAATTTGCTTGTTCGAATTTTGATTTCTCAAAATCTTCTCTAACATAAGCTTTAACAGTTCTAATTGCAACAATGTCTTCTCTTACTACTAAATTTATTTGATCTATATCCTCCTGAAGCTTTTTATACTTTGGTGCTGTGTTCCTAATAATGAAAATCAAAATAAGCGCTAACACCGGTATTGCAACAGTAAATATCCACGCAAGCTTTGGAGATAAGATAAATGATAAGCCTATCCCTAAAAACAACATCATAACACTTCTAATAATGGGTCTTACGCTTCCACTTAGGGTGTTTTGAATAACACTTACATCATTAGTTATTCTTGTAATCAAAGATGAGGCTTCAAAAAAATCCAAATTTTCAAAAGAAAAGCTTTGGATTTTTTTAAACAATTCACTTCTAAGCCTATAAGTATAGTTGGTTATAAACTTAGCATGAAAAATTGCATAAAAATAACCTGTTATTACTGAAACAATTGCACAGCCTATAATTATTAGTCCATACATCAAAATAGATGACATGCTTCCTTTTTTAATCCCCTCATTAATTATATCCTTCATTACAAACGGAATTATTAATTCGAAAAGCGTTTCTAAAATAATCAATGTTATGGCAAATATAAAGTTTTTCTTATCATATTTTACATATTTTAAAATATTCTTCAAATCCTTCATAATACACCTACAAAATTTTATATTTATTTAAATTGATATCTAAATAGAAATTATAGTACTCTTGTAATATTAAATACACATTATCTAAATTTACATCCATCAATTCTGAAAAAGATTGATTTAAATCAAAATAATATAATCTTTTAACATCATAAACCAAATAATCGGTATCCTTGTGATTAGAGCATACAGCTCCACCCTTTTTAATACTAAAAAAATTTGAGTTTGGATTACCACATATTATACATGAATTAAACTCTGGCTTAATACCAAAAAGTATTAATATTTTAGTTAAATATAATAATGCTAGTAATTTAGCATCTGCACCCTTTTCAATTTCAAGTAGCATTCTTTTTAAGAAGCTAAATGTTTTATCATAATTAATATTACTATCAAAATTATATGACACTCCAAGCATCATACTTGTCCACATAAAAGAAGAAAAATCCTTCTTAATTAAAGGAAATTTTTCTTCTAGATTAAAATCTATTAATGTTGGAAATTCTTGATCAGAAATTTCAACATTTACAAGTGTTAAAAACTCATAGGAATTAAAATTTTTATTCTTATAATTTTTAACACCCAAAGCTCTTAAAGACAATAATCCTAAAGGAGTAATAATCTTAATAATTTTAGATGTTTCTTTATAATCAAGATTTTTTAGAATTATCCCTTCTGTCTTTATTGTCTTCATTACGCTTCTCCTTTTCTTTAGCTAACTCCATACGATATTTTAAGAAATCGTCTATCTTCCCTGTTTTCATAAATATCCTATAAAGCTTTTTATTCATTTTTACACCTCACAAATATTATGAGGCTATTTTACAAAAATATCCATTTTTTTACTAAAAATTATCCTTTTCATAGCCTAACGCCTTTAAATAATCTGGACGGTTTGTCCAATCCTTCTTAACCTTAACCCATAAGGTTAAATCAGCCTTAGAACCTAAAAGCTTATTAATATCCCGCCTTGCAAGTTCACGTACCTTTTTAAGCATTTGACCATCCTTACCAATTACAATTTGCTTTTGACTTTGACGCTCAACGAATATAGTCGCAAATATTTCCACCTTCTCCTCATTAATTTGCTTCATCGAATCTATTATAACTGCAATTGAATGAGGAACCTCCTCTTGTGTAAAATATAGAAGCTTTTCACGAATGATCTCTGATACGATAAATCTTTCTGGATGATCGGTTATTACGTCATCCGGATAGAACTTTGGACCCTCAGGTAAAAGGTTAACTAAATTATCAATTAAGTCTGAAATATTAATTCCTTCCTTAGCAGAAATTGGAAATATCTCTTTAAAATCCATTAATTCATTATACGCTAAAATAACCTTATCTAAATCCTTTTTATTCTTAAGTAAATCAACCTTGTTTATTAACAAATAAACAGGCCTTTTAGATGTAGATAATTTTTCTGCAATCATCCTATCTCCTGGACCAGGCATATCAGTTGCACTGACCATAAACAATATTGCATCCTGACCAGCAATTGCATTATAGCTAGATTCATTAAGTCGATTACCCAGCTCAGATTTTGGTTTATGGATACCAGGTGTATCGGTAAAAATTATTTGCGCATTATCAGTAGTTAATACACCTAAAATTGTATTACGAGTTGTCTGAGGCTTATCAGACATAATCGCTATTTTATGACCTATTACCTTATTCAAAAAAGTCGATTTTCCAACGTTTGGACGACCAATAATAGTAACAAATCCTGATTTATAATTACTCAAGATTATCAAAGCTGTAAGGAAGTAAATCCCCCACAGTTACCTCCTTTGTTTTATTGTCTGCAGTCGCAAGGATAACTACTAAATCCTTAGATAATAATTCATTCATTACTTGACGGCACTCTCCACATGGAGAAATTGGAGAATTAGTTTGCCCAACTATGCACATTTTTTTAACATCCTTCTTTAAATCATAGCCCAAATTATATGCAGTATATAATGTAGATCTTTCTGCACACATACATGCGCCATACGCTGCATTTTCAATATTACAGCCTGTAATATATTTACCATCTTTCATAAGAAGTGCTGCTCCAACCTTAAATTTTGAATATGGTGAATAGCTCTTATTCATTCCCTCTATAGCTTTTAAAACAATTTCTTCCATTATTTATTCACTCCTCTTGTTATACCAGCGTTTAATAGTATTTCATCCTGACGCTTAAACATAATTTCTTCATCATTTGGATTCATATGATCGTATCCACATAAATGTAAGTATCCATGAACCGCTAAAAATCCAACTTCACGTGCCACACTATGACCATATTCGTTTGCTTGCTCAATCGCTCTATCAATACAAATGAAAATATCTCCAAGTTCATCCTCTGCGCCAAAATTACATTCATCATTATCATTAAGTGCAAAGCTAATGACATCTGTTATACGATCAACATTCCGATATTCTTTATTTATTTGATGAATCCTTTCTTTTGATACAAATATAATTGAAAAACATCTATCATCATCTACGGTATCAAAAATACTATCAATTAAATCCTCGTATTCTTTTGTAGATTTATCAAGCTCATTTATATAATTTATTTGCATATTTTCGCCTTCCTTACAATTATATTTTACTACATTTAAAAATTATAATAAACTTATTTTTTTGATAGTAATGCTATTATATCACCTATTTTGTATATTTTACTTAAGGCACTACCTCTTATAATATATAATTCTTCATTTTCAAGAGCATCAATCTCCTTTGTAGAAGGAACTGAATCAATTAATATTTGAACATCATATAGCTTTAGGGCATCCTTAATCGTATTTAATGTAGGCATATCATATTTATTATAATCTACAATATACATCTTAGGACGATACTTAAACGCTATATCTAAGCTTCTTGTACATAAATTTATATATTTTATATCCTCATTCTCAAGATTTAAGCTAAACGCTTCATCTACTACCTCTAAATATATATATTTTGGGTTTATATGAAGAAGCTTCATTTTTTCATAATAAAATGAAATAAATGAGCTATCCTCAATTGTTTGGCGATGAATCGGAATAAATAAATTATAATATCCGCCATATTCCTTGAAAAACTCTTTTAATTCCATTAATGCATGAGTTATTAAGTATTTATCTGTTTGAATAAATAAATTTCTTTTCTTAATAACTGCATCAAAATATGCATCAGATACAATCGCATTAGTTAAATTCAAATGAGCCATATATGCGAATGTACCTTTTTCCTTCATATTGGCAATTTGACTATAACAAACACTAAGTAAGCCCTTATCGATAGCCTCTGAAATATGAAGTTCCATTTGAAAATCATAAAATCTTGCATCTGCAAGATGAGAATCATAATAAGCTACATCATTAAACGCCGCTTCTTCCTTCAAAGCTCCAAGTGAGTTTGATAGCATTTCTATTATTTTTGTAGCACTATAATCTGGGCTTTTCCCTAAAACTCTTAAAATTGCACCTTTAAATGTTAAATTGACGCGATAGTTTAGCTCAAATAGCTTTTTGCTAAGATCATCTAATATTTCTTTGAATTTTTTGATGGTGCTTCTTTCATCATTGATTTTTAAAATAACTATAAACTTATCACTATCATAATGATACATTAATGCCTGATACTTGTCCTTTATTTCAAGTAGCTTTAGACCAATAGCTCTTATTAAATCATTATGAAATTTTAAGCCATAGATATCAAAATAAAGCTTAAAGTTTTTTGCATCAAAAAGCATTACACTATATTTTTTTGTCAGATTAAGATTAGTTATATCCTCCTCAAAGCCTCGAAAGCCTTTAAGTGGAGTTAATGAGTCTGAAATAGCTCTTTTATTATTTTCTTCATTCAATTTGATTTCATCAGTAACATCCTCAATTGTTGAATTAATGACAATATGGTCAGATAACTCATATAAATAGAAGTTTTCTTTGATCATTCTTCCATCATAAAGCTGATAAACTAAATTTGCTTCCTTAATATTCCCGCTGTAAAATGAATTTATGACCGCTTTATATTTGCTCTTAGACTCTGATGCTAAAATATCATAGAAGCTATCATTATCAATTTCAGATATATTAATATTATATATTTTTTTACATACATCATTACATCTTGTAACATCATCAGTAATTGTTTTTAAACCAATTGAAATTTTTTTAAGTAAATCATTTAAATATTTATCATTATCCTCAATCATAGTTTTGTATAGCATTGAATCAATTTTATCGGACAATGAGTAGGAATAGGCTTTAAGAATTTCAAATTCTAAAGTAAAATCAATATCATCAAAATAATAGGATACTGCTCCATAAGGTTTTCCAAAAGAGAATAATGGATAAGAGATTACACCCTTATATATCGATTTACGAGTTGTAACTATATCGATATTGTTTTCAATATTGTCAATGTTGTCATTTAAATATTCCTTACCACTATTCATAACCTTAATTGGAATACTTTTATAAATTGCATCCTTATTTTTAAAGTGTTTTTCATAAAGCCTTCCATCTTTATATTGATATCCATCATAGCTATTATTGTATTTATAAATAATATGACACTCTTTAAATTTATAATTTTTTTCTATTGAAAGTAAGGATCTTCTAATTGGTTCCCTGATTAATTCCGACTCCATATTTAAAGCTACTAAGGCTTCATTCAAATGGAAATATGCCTCTGAAACTAACGGAGAAAGTGAAGGCTCAATCTTTGGTTGAATCTCTTCTTCTATTACTTCAGGCTTTATCTCCTTACCTGGCGAGACAACAATTGGCTCAAGAATTTCAATTTTTTTATGTTTTTTTATCTGAGCAGGCTTTGAATGCTCCTCAGTACTATCAATCAATTTAATCTGCTCTTCAATTGATTGAACAATGCTTTTATTGCCATAGCTCGAATAAAGAGAATAAATCGCGGACAAATAATCTTTTTTAATGCTTGGTATTGCAGCTTTAGATAATTCACCATATTCACCATCTATAGTTGAAGCCTTTCTTAGCTCTCCCTTTGCAAAATGATATTTTATCATTTGACTTGCATAAAATACCTTTAAATCATCACTAGTATTTTGCATATTAATTTTTTCTAAGGAGAATAAATATAATTTCTCAAGCTCATTCTGATAAAGCATCAAATTACCCTTTAAATAATTAATATGATTTATTCCTACATCATTTTTAGTTTGAATATATGATTCCATAAGCTTATTATATGATTCATCAAATCCGACTATATCATGCTCATCATATTGAAATTCAATTAATCTTTCAAATCCGAATAGTCTTTCATTTGGATCTATTGTCTCATCTAGATACATTATCAAATATCTTTTTTCATTTTCTTTATCCGAAAGATAGTGATAATAAATAATCATATCATGCAAATATAAATCCTTATGGATTATATCTAGATGCTCATGCTTTATATCTATATACTTTAATGCTCGATTAGGCTCATCAAATTCTAAAAAAATACTAATTAGGGTGTCACATAATGAAATAATTTCATCCTGTTTTAGTACCCACATTTTACCCTCAAGCTCAAGTAATAGCTTTAAGGCTTCCTCATCCTTACCGATGCTATGTAGGATAGCTCCTCTTAAGCAAAGGGCCTTATAGTAATCAGGTGAGCCTAATTCTTCATTTTTAATAAAATTGTCTACCTTTTTTAATGTATCCTTATTGTATTGTAGTTTTTTAAGCTCACTAATTTTCACTATACTCACCTTCTTCTTATCATAGGTATTCCATCCTCAATTAAAACATATGTCCCATCTTTAAGTGATCCTGGATTTATAAGCCACATATTTTCTATTTTTTCGCACATAGCTACATGAGTATGTCCAAAAATAACGTATTTTGCCTTTAGCTCTTTTCCTCTATAATAAATGCTTTCATACTGATACTTAACATTATATTGATGTCCATGACATACATACATTAATCCATAGTCTGAATTAATAATACGCTCATTATCTCCAAAAAAATCACAGTTCCCTTTGACATATAGCACATTGTATTTATCTAAAATACTTGAGTTTATACAAAAGTCACCACAATGAATAATTGTATAACCTTGATAACTATCAAATAAATCAAGCATATCATTTTCTATTCCATGACTATCTGATACTATTAGATAATTCATTTAAATAACCTCCAAGCTTCCTTGTTGCAATACTACGATGAGATATTTTATTTTTTTCTTCCATGGTTAGCTCAGCCATTGTTTTTCCCAAACTAGGAATATAAAAATATGGGTCATAGCCAAAACCATTTTTACCCCTAGCCTCATCAACAATTAAGCCATAAACTCTTCCATCAAAAAACTTTGGACTACCATCGAAAAGGCAGATGGCACATTCATAAAATGCCCTACGATTAGATACACCCTGTAGATTTTTTACTAACAATGCATTGTTCTTATCATCATCCTTCTCTTCTCCTGCATAGCGATGGGAATATACACCAGGCTCCATGTTTAGTGCCTCAACACATAATCCTGAATCATCAGCTATAACAGGTATATGATAGATATCATAGATTGTTTTAGCTTTAATTAAGGCATTTTCCTTAAATGTCTTACCATTTTCTTCTATTTCATCCTTAAAACCAATATCAAAAAGGGATAGAATTTCGTACCCCTTAAGCATCGTAGAAATCTCTTTAATTTTATTTTTATTGCTTGAAGCCATTATTAATTTCATAGTACCACCTTTTTATATTTTACCACAAATTATGATACTTGAAAAGAATACGAAAGCCCATTTAAATTTAACTCTATCAAATGAATTAAAAGGTCCTTATTTAAAGTATCTATAATTTCAATATTAATAAATGAATCAATAACCTCAAAGCTTATCCCTTCAATTTCATTAAGTATTTTTTCGACATCTAGTTTATCTGTATATAACACATCTAATATTATTTCATTATCATCAAACATATAATTTTTTCTAATACTACCATCTAGACTTATGACCCTATAAGAATCATATTTTGATATTCGGAATATACCAATTGAATCATACCAATATACTTCATTATCACTAATAATTTTTAAGCATTCGTATCCAAGTGCATAGTAAGACTCAAAAAGTAATGGAAAGAATTCAGTTTTTGATATTATATTTTTTGAAGAAATATTTAAGCATAATGTCTCTTCTTCTTTATAATATTCGTTAAGTATAACATTGCTATCAGCGTGACTCAATGCTTCTAGTGGTAATGAATTTCTTTTATCTGTTAAATATGAAAAAATATCCTTAATTGGATCATCAACCTCTAAGTAAGCACCCTTGATTTCATTATCATCATCATAAAAAACAATAGCCTCATTCAAATTCTTTATGGAAGCGTCTATAATAGGCCTTTTTATATATAATAAAAATATTAATGTTATACTTATACCTAAAAAAACATATAAAAAATATATTCTTTTCATCTAATCCCTCATATAATTATATGTAATTATGCATAAAAAAATGCTAGAATATATATATAGGATGGTTGATCATATGAAAGATAAATTTATACGTTTCTTTAAAAATAAAGATAATATTTTGGCAATTATATCTGTATGCGCATATTATCTAATAATGTTTGGAGTACTTAATTTAATTGCATTATTAATAAAAGCTATGTTTTCAAATGAATTTATAATAAATAATGAAAATAATATTAATTTATTTATGAATGTAGTTTTATATATTTTATTATTTTCAGCACTGATACCTATGTCATTAAATAAGCTTAAAGACGACTGGACACAATCAAGAAATGATACTGCAAGTATGGCAAGATATATAATAATAGGCGTGATAGTAATGTATGCTTTTTCCTTCTTTGCATCTTTAATCTCAATGCTAATTTCAAATCAAGCATCGACAAATCAAGAAGGTATTAACACTTTACTTTCAAGTTCAAAGTATTCATATTGGATTATGCTACCGATTATCGGATTTATCGCTCCGATATGCGAGGAGCTTGTATTTAGACATTCAATATTTAAAATATGCAAAAATGATACAATATCCATCATTGTATCATCAGCTTTATTTTGTTTGATTCATATGACTCATCAGGAAGGAAGTGCTCGTGATTTTATCGCAGTAGCATTAGGATATTTAGCAGCTGGATTCTCATTTTCTTTTATTTACATATATAGTAAAAAAAATATATGGATAACAATAATATGTCACATGATAAATAATATCATATCTTTACTTCTTATTAGCTTTATTATCTAATATTTTAATAATTTGGGGATGATTATATAAATGCGCCAGTTCAATTGGTGTATGGCCAAAATCATCCTTTTTATTTCTTTTAATAATCGAATTATTACTAATTACAGCTGGAATATCATTCTTTATAACTGCAATATGAAGCGGATAGGATTTTAAATATTTTCGATAAAATGGCTTCATTGTATATTCTTTCAAATCATGATAAAATTTTTGATTCACAATATCTTTAATACCTTCATCAAACTTATTTTTTAAATCCAGTAACGCCATATAATCTAGTAATGCAATAGCACACTCGTAGTTTCCTCTTCTTGCGGCTAAGAATAGTGGCGTTTCACCATCTAAATTCCTAGCGTTTGACAAACACCCATTTTCGAGCAAATACTTTACCATCGCCAAATTACCTCTTTTAGATGCAGTATGAAGTAAAGTATTTTGGTTATAATCAGTTGAATAAATAAGACTAGGATTTGATTTAAGGAAATCTGCAAAAATACTAAGCTCACTTAATGCAAGAAAATAAAACGCAATTCCCTCACCATGTTTATTTAATAAATTATAATTAGTACTCTTGCATAGTAGTGCAGATGCCATATCAATTCTTCCCAATCTCATAGCTAGCATTAGTGGAGTTTCTAAATTTTTATCAACCAAATTGATATCCGCATCAGAGCTTAATAAAAGCTTAAACATCCCAAAATGATTATATAAAATAGAAAAATGAAGAGGAGTATACCCCGCTTCATTTTGTGAGTTTAGATTTATTGAGTTCATTACAAGAAAACTCACTATTTCAGGATTATTATTTAAAATTGCTATATGAAGTAAAGAATTTTTCTTTTCATCGACTTGATTGATATTATAAAACTTTAAATTATCCTTAAGTAATTTAATATCATTGTTTTTAACAATTTTAATTAAATCAATCATTATCTAAGCTTATCCTTTAATACCTTTCCAACCTTAAATGCTGGTGTCTTTTGACTTGGGATTTCAATTCTTTCACCCGTACGTGGATTTACACCTGAGCGCTTAATTCTATTTCTAACCTCAAATGTTCCAAATCCAGATAATACAACCTTATCTCCTGAAGCTAAAGCCTCAGAAATAATTTCTAAAAACTCATCAATCACTACTTCTGCGTCTTTTTTTGTAACGCTAACCTTAGTTGATAATTCACTTAAAATCTCTGCCTTATTCATTTTTTTCTCCTTCTAATACTATATATTATAGTAATGCTAGTTTTTTATTTCTTGGACTAGTTAACAAGATTGTTAATTAATTATATACTATATTTAAAAAAAGATTATAGTACTTTTACGATTTCAGTATATCATAAAAAAAATAAAAATCAAGTACTAAAGCCATTTTTAGTACTTGATTGATAATTAATCTAGTTTTGGATCAAGTGAATAGATATATTCGTTAACTTTAAATCCTGCTACCTTTTTTTGAGTTTGGAAAATATATAGCTGTTCAGAATCTCTATCTTCAGTTTCACCATCGTCATATACTAAAGTTACTGATTTAAAGTAAGATCTTGATATCTCATTTGATGAAGATTTAATATATTGTGGAACAATTTGATATAAATTGCCCTCATCTGTTTCATAAGCCTTGACAGATACAGTAAGTGAAACATCACCATTTCCATTTTCTGGTTCTAATTCATCAAATGTCTTCTTTGGATTTGATTTATAGTAAACAAACAGTGTTTTTTTAACTGCAAAAATATCATCAGAATTATCAACAATATTATTTTCAGAATCCATATTGATTTTTTGATAAATGTAGACATTATCTAGCTCATATTTAACATATTCACTTTCATCTTTTCGAAGCGCATCACATGTCATTCCTTCGCTAAATCTGAGTGCGAAATAGAGATTTCCAAAATAATATCCTACAAGCAATCCCCCAAAAATAATAACAGTAATTGTTAATGCAATATGCTTTCTAATAAAAATAATTAGAATTATTAACGCTACTAATATTAATACTGCAAATAAGATATAATGCCAATGCGTTGATATGCTAAAATTACTAAAAATATTTAAAATACTCATATTATTACTCCTTTCTTTCGTATAATATTATACATTATTTTTCTACAAAATAAAGATTTTTTTTAATTAAAATTTAATGTTTTTTGTATTTTCGATAAAATAATCCATAACCTTATATTTAGCCATTATAGCATCATATTTATAATCAAAATTTTCTATCGAAATATCACTAGCATTATAGACATAAAAAGCATTTAGCTTAGTGTTAAGAATTCCATATTTGGCAGATGGTCTTAAATCATGAGTATCCTTTTCCCACTTAGTTTTTTCTTTAATGAAAAGATTAATGTTTTTCATTTGAATATTATGGATTTGTCCTTCTCTTTGAGCAAAAATAAATATTCCATTTTCGGCATTTGATGATATATTTTCAAATGAAATATCACTTATTGTTCCACACTTGATTCCTTCTTGTCTATCTACTGCAGTAATCGCAATAGGCTCAGCCTTACCCCAATAATGAGGAGATGAAAAGCGCCTTGTTTCTATATTAATATTTTTAAACTTAATGTTACTTATCGAACCTCTATCACGAAGCTGGAAGGAAAGCCCCCTGTTTGATCTTAGTATATTTACATTAGATACAAAGATATTTTTAAAATCAGACCAAGATTCAGTTCCAAACTTTATTGCGGCTGATGTTGAAATTAAAGTACAA
>CAMEKY010000041.1 GCA_945921565.1 uncultured Clostridium sp.
AAGTCTTCTATACCCTCCATCCTTATTGATAGGGCCAAAATTTAGCGATAATTTGCCACTTTCATCAGGGCCGAATGTTGTAGATAAAATAATAATATCTCTTTCATCTCCCTGAACAGTTTCAAGGTTTTTAACAAAAAATGATTCAAGCTTATCTTCACTAAAGAAGTCCTCATAAATCGGATTTTTCATTCTTTCCTTACGAATTAATCTTTCAATATATGCTTGTTGAGCCATATTGAAGGTTACAACACCTAAACTCTTATTAGGATATTTAGATGCGATATTCATCACCTCAGAAACCACTCTTAAGGCTTCCCCCTCGTTTATTCTTTTACCATGAGTGTATAAATCTGCCTCATAGTTATATTGAAGACCCAAGGTTTCATTTTGATAAAAGCTTGGGAAGGTTGTAAGCGAATGATATATTTGTTCGTTTGAAAATGCAATTAATGACTCATCCTTACTACGATAATGCCACTTAAGCATGATTTTAGGAAGTACGGTCAAAGCCTCATCTAAAACAGATTCATAAATATCATAGTCTTCATTATCATCTTCCTCATCATCATATGCATTATCAAAGAATGATGTAGGAGGTAGTTGTTCATTATCACCAACAATAATTATTTGATTAGACCTGTACATCGCACCAATTGCATTTTCAGTTGTAACCTGCGACGCCTCATCAAATATTACACAATCAAAATGAAATGAATCACTATCTAGGTATGTCGCTACCGTTAAAGGTGATGTCATAAAAATAGGCTTTAAATCCTTTAATATTTTAGGTATTTCTTTAAATAATACTCTAAGGGTCTTTAATTTACGTTTTTTATTTGCCTCTGCAAGTAAGCTTTTAACCTCATAATTAGATGCCATAATTGAATCTAGCTGAGGCCATGAATCTGTTACCGACTCTCTTATTTTCACCTTTGCAATTTCTAAAAGCTTATCATTATTTTTTTGGTAGTCACTTATTAAATGATTAATATAATCCTTACTATAAACATCTAGCTTAGAATTCTTTAATAAGTATTCCTCAAGAACTAGCTCATAAAAATGCTTTAAGAAAGCTCCCTTAAAATCAGAAGCTTTTATATTTTTCTTTAAGCATTCTTTTTTAAATGAAGAAATTTTCTTATCAAGCATTTGGTATGCTTTTATAAAATCAATATACTCATACACCCTATCAAAATACATATACATAACATTTAATCTTTGATTTAGGACAAGTGGATTTTCCTTTAAAACATCATAATCAAAAAACTCATTTAGCTTAGAAATATTAATATTAACATCGCTATTCATTCCTTCAATCTTCTTTATACTCATTAAAGCGTATGCTTGATTCAATGGGTCTTTCATCAAATCTAGTAACTCATCTAACGAAGTTTTTAAGCTTATATGAGATGTTCCTTGTTTTATGCATTTTAAATAATTAAGTATTTGATTCAAATAGCCAAAGTCTGTTAAGGCACCAAAATAAAACTCACTGAAGCTTTCCTTTATCTTCTCATCAAGGGATGCTATTTTTAGCATAGAATCCTTAATTTCCTTAAGTTTTTTCAAATCAGCATATGCCTCATCATACTTTAAATCATATGGTGTAAGCAAATATGATTCTAACATTTTATCCGTCTTTTTATATTTAAATACTCGCTTAAGCTTTGAATTGAATTCATTTTCCATGCTATCAATTAATGAATCAACATCTAAATCTAAATAAGCTAAACGATACTTCTTCATCAAATCACTTTTATTAGCTTTAATCTTTTGATACATCTTTTCAATTATATTAATGCTGCTACTTAATTCGTCTAAATTATTTAGCTTAAAATAATCCTTTGATATATCCATAGGATTAGCTATAGCATTTATGAATTCAATTACTATATCAATAGATTCAAAATCAAGAATTTCTATCTTAAGTTTTTCTCTAATTTCATTTAAGCACATACTAAAATTGGCAAGCGATAATCTAGATGCACAAATTATATCTTTAAATCTTTTGGCTTCATTTTTATTTAAACTAGATTTTGAGAATAAATAAAATGGATGGGATTTAGGATCATCACCTAGAGCACTTGTAATGCTTGAAAATACTTCTATTTTATTCAAATAATCATCAAGCTCATCCTCAGTAACTAACATAGGATTATCAATCTTAAAATCCATATCAGGCAATCTATCATATTCGCATATAATAGCTGATATTTCTGATAATGATTTATTTAGGGGTGCAATCTTTTTTGTTATTTCCCTAGCATAAGCACCGAGCTTTAGCATTTCATCCTCATCAAGGCTAATTGTATTTTTAGCCACATCAGATAGGGCTAAACGATTGTTTTGAATAGATTCTAAATTATCATAAATTCCCTTAACTATTTCCTTTTTATTTATCTTTGTATCAAATAGTAGTAATGCATATTGCTCTAAATTACACTTTTTTAAATTACGATATACTACCTCAAGGGCAGAACGCTTCTCACAAACGAATAATACAGTTTTATTTTGAGCAATTAACTCACCAAGCATATTGGTAATAGTTTGACTCTTCCCTGTACCAGGTGGGCCCTGAAGAACAAATGATAATCCCTTTTTTGCATAGTAGATAGCCTTGTACTGACTAGAATCGGCAGCTAAAACTTGATTTTGTTCCTCAATAGACTCCGCCTTATCTAAATTAACCTTGCTAATCTTTACATCCTTGTTAAGATTAGATTCTAATCCACAAAACGCTTTAACAATTTCACTGTTTTTAATCTTATCCTTATTATTTTCAATATCTTGATACATCATGATTTTGGAAAAAGAAAATAATCCTAACCATACCTCATTTAATACACTAAACTTCAGCTTAGCAATTTTAGCAGCTACATTATCAAGATATTGGCGCATTGTCATATCTAAAGATGTAGGTGATAAATCAATCTTATAATCAAGCTTAAATTTATGAATTAGATTATCATTTACAACGAAATCCTCATCCAAAGCTTTTATTTTGAAATTATCAGTTATTGATGTTTGATACACCTCTACTGGTACTAATACTAAGGGTGCTAAAAAATCCTGCTTATCCTCTGTATATTTTAAAAACCCGAAGCATAAAAATAATGAATTTACACCATTTTCCTCATAATATAGCTTAGATTTTTTTCGCAAATTATTAAGTACACTATTCATTTTTCCATAAATAGTTGTCGAATATAGATATTTTTTACTTTTTAGAGGCTTAAATCTTTTCCTTATTTCATTGATTTCCTCAACTTCATATCTGTCCTTATAATAAACTGTTTTTCCTAAGGCACTAACTAAGCGTCCTTCATATTCTTCTTTATCTAAATCAATAAAATCTAAAGAATCCTCAAATAGCTTAGCAAATTCAAAAACTCCACCATCAATGAAGTTATCGTATAATTTATAAAAATCATCCACAACTATTCCTAAGGTTGAGGCTAAGGATTTCTTAAAATTAATCAGTTTATTTCGTTTACCTGTGTCAAGAAGCCGCTTGCACCAATTTGTAATTCTTTTATCCATACTACTCCCTCTTTCTTATTCTTTAATCGTTGCCAATCTTTAGTAGTTCTATTTCCTCTTTAGTTAATACGCGGTACTCACCCAGTGCTAAATTTTCATCTAAGCAAATATCACCAAATGCTACTCGTTTTAAATAAGTAACCTTCATATTTAAGGCTTCAAACATTCGCTTAACCTGATGATATTTACCTTCTTCAATATAAACATATGCTTTATGTTCATCTATTTTTTCAGCCTTGGCACTTAAGCATTTATATCCATCATCTAACGTTATTCCATTCTTGAAATCATCATAATATTTGTCCTTAAACTCACCGCTAAACTCAACGTAGTACTTTTTTGTAACATGATATTTAGGGCTTAATAGCCTATGGGCTAGATGACCATCATTTGATATAATTAAAAGTCCTTCTGTATCTATATCTAATCTACCAACTGGAAATACACCCATTTTGGCATATTCAGGCATTAAATCAATTACCGTTTTATAGCGAGGATCAAATGTGGCGCTAATTACATCATTAGGCTTGTTAAGCATTATGTATACTAATGATTCATAATTAATTTCCTCACCATCAAAGGTTATTTCATCATCTTGTGGATTAACCTTAAAGTCATCATCATAAACAACCTCTCCGTTAACCATAAAATATCCTTTTCTTATGTATTCTTTTACTTGCTTACGTGATCCATAATTCATATGAGCAAGAATTTTATCTAATCTTTCCATCCAATACCACCTACATTATATTTTGTATTTACTAAATATATTTATACATAATGTTAGACAAACATCCATATATCAATTTTACCATATTTTATTCAATATTAGACGGATAAAATTAAGAATATTAATTAAAAAATCCAGGTTCTTGCAAAAACCTAGATTTCATAATCTGTATATTAATTCTTTATATGCTTATTTATAACACCAATAATATCTTCCATATTGATCTTTTCATATTTACCATTAGCAGAAGGATCATCTATTATATATCCATCTACTAAATAAACTTTAATTCCAAGTGCACTAGCACAATCCCCATCCTCTTTTGTGTTATTTCCAAACAAAATAACCTCATTTGGCTTTAAACCTAATCTTATTAAAATATCATCAAAATATTTTGGATTAGGCTTACAATATGATGAATTTTCATAAGTTGTAACAAGCGAAAAATCAGAGGGTAATAAATTAAGAAAGCTCATTCTGGCTTTAGTACCATCATATGGAAATATCGGATTGGTAGTCAACGCTACCAAAATTCCCTTTTCATGTAGATAATCAATTATTTTCCTTGGTTCATCACTATATCCACACAACTTTTTTGTATTATAAAATTCTGTTTTATAAAATTCATCAAATGCCCACTTGTCCTCAATAACCTTAGGCCCCATCATTTTAACTGCTTGAGCCCAAAATGCCTCTTCATTTGTCTTTGAGCCGTCATTTTTATACATAGCCTTAATTCCAGCATAAATCATATTTATTAGTTCATCTTGTTTGTAACCTAAATCCTTCACTTTCTCATAAAGCATTTTAAAATATCCCTTTACAAACAGGTTTTCATCCATTGGTAAAAGTGTTCCATCTAAATCAAAAAATACTGCCTTTAGCATAAAAACCCTCCTATTCAACACTTTTTAGTGAATCAATCATATTTATCCTTTTAAGTAAGAAATGAGCAATAATATTAACTATAATCATAAATAAAATTGATAATAATGCTGAATATACGTAACTCATCACTTCAATATGTTTAATAAACCTAACGTGTTCAATTTCAACTGTACTTACTACAATATTACTTAAAAAATATCCAAACAAAAGCCCTAGTGCAATACCTACAACTGTTAAAATAATATTCTCGCCTGCTATATATAAGTCGACCTCTTTATCATAAAAGCCTAAAACCTTTAGACTCGCAATCTCTCTTCTACGCTCAGATATATTAATGTTAGATAAATTATATAATACTACAAAGCTTAACATCATAGATAAAACAATCAATATAATTACCACATTATCCAAGCTTCCAAGCATGTCCTTTGCTTGGGATATCATTGATTTAACATAAGTAATATTTAATAACTTGCCGCTTGACATTAAATCTTCTTTAAGAATATTAAAATCTACACGATCATCAACATTAAATAATACAACATTAGAACCAAAGTCAAAACCTAACGATTCATATAATGCTTTGGATATATACACATAGTGGTCGACATAGTTTTCACATATTGCGCCGATTTTACATTCAAAAACATTCGATGAAATATTTATGCTAATATAATCACCAACTCTTTTGTTCATTAAATCTGCGAGTTTGTCCGTAATAACTACTGAATCATTTTTTAAATCAATAATTTCTTTATTACCTAAATCCTTTAAATTTATAAAATCCTTTGATCTTTCGTAATCATCAATTACAAATAAGCTAGAACTATAATCCCCTACATTTATTTTTTCGTAATAAAATCCTTGATATTCTACAATTCCTTCTCTATTAAAAACACTATCTATTTCCACATCTTCAGTTGCCAAATAAGCCATTGCATCATAAGTATATATTTCCTCATACTGCTTAGAGGGAATATCCGATATAGCATTTTTAATTCCAAATCCACAAAGCATAAGTGCTGTACATCCACATATTCCTATTATAGTAACTAATCCTCTTTTTTTGTATCTAAATAGATTCCTAAGTGTGACCTTGGCACTAAAACTTAAGCGTGACCATAATGGTTTAATTCTTTCTAGCATTATTTTTTTACCTGATGGTATTGATTTTGGTCTTAATAGTGATGCTGGATTTTCCTTAAGTGTAACATATGCTGTTAATACTGTAGCCCCAACAATACAAATAGTCGAGACTAAACAGCCAATTATAAAATTTGAAATATCAAATGCTATATAAAACTTTGGTAGGCTAAATAATATCTTGTATATATTCCAAATCATTAAAGGTATAATTAAATTACCTAAAAATGCTCCAAATATCGCCCCAATAACTGTTGCGAGTAAGCTAAACATAATGTATTTTAACATGATCTGGAGATTAGAAAAGCCCATACTTTTTAAGTTACCGATTAATTGCCTGTCCTCAGTTACCATTCTACGCATAGAAACAAGGCTTACAAGTAAAGCTACTGCATAAAAAACAATCGGGAAAACAATCGACAAATTTTCAATACTTTTAGCATCATCAATTAATTGCTTATAAGTATAATATGATAGTCTATCATTAATAATCATCGAGCAGCTTAGGGTTGAAATTTTTTTCTCTAAAGCCTCGATAGATGATAATATTGTTTCCTTTTGTTCTGGTGTGGCAGTATTATACAATATTTTAAGAAGACTAATTGATGCATTGCATTCAGTTATTACTTCATCTTTCCTTTGCGATGCTAAAACTTCAATATTATTATTAATTCTTTCCTTATCCCTTGCAATTAAGTTTAAATAATCTTTACTATTGGTAACATATTTTTTTGCACTATCATTCTTAATATACACCTTAGTATAATAATTAAAATCAAAAAAATCATCTGTACACATACCATAAAAATTAATAGTACCGCTACCAATGTTGGTTTGACCTCGGTCATTTTTTATTGTGCTATTATTAATATAAACAGGATTTACAACAGTTCCAACGATTTTTACACTATTTTCACCAAGTAAAATAGTATCACCAATGGAAACTTTACAAGCTGTTAAAAGATTTTCCTCAACAGCAATTTCATCATTTTTTGAGGGTACTCTTCCCTCAACTAAGGAATATGTATTAATATCACTTGTTAAAGATGATATATTAATAATATACTCCTTACTATCTGCTGTAAAAATTATATCCTTATCCTTTACTCCGTACGCATCAAGCCCTAGTTCTTTTATTTGACTTACCGTACTTTGACTAAATCCAAGAGTTGATACTAATTTGATGTCATATACGTTATATGCATCATAAAGTTCATCGACACTTTTGATCATGTCTGGAGATGTAGCTTTTATTCCAACAAAAACAAACACTCCTAAAAATGACATTGTAAGTAGTGCTAAAAAGCGAAAAAATTGATTTTTAATTTCCCTTATGCTTAATGATAAGATACGATTTTTCATATTATCACCATTCAATCTCTTCAACCTTAGTTGGATTATCATTCACTGTGACATTCTCAACCTTACCGTTTTTAAATCTTATGACCTTATTAGCCATAGGTGCAATTGCACTATTATGAGTAACAATTACAATAGTCATCTTTTTTTCTTTTGATAGTTGCTCAAGCAAGCTTAAAATTTGCTTACCTGTTTTATAATCCAATGCCCCCGTTGGCTCATCACACAAAAGTAGTTTAGGATTTTTAGCAATAGCTCTTGCGATGGCTACTCTTTGTTGCTCACCACCCGAAAGCTGAGAAGGGAAATTATTGATTTTATCAGATAAACCAACAAGCTCTAATGCAGCCTTAGGTTCCATATGATTTTTGCATAATTGAACTGCAAGCTCAACATTTTCTAAAGCAGTAAAGTTTTGAACCAAATTATAAAATTGAAAAACAAATCCAATATCATGTCTTCTATATGTAATTATTTCTTTCCCCTTTAATAAAGATATATCTTTATTATCAATGATAACAGAGCCTTTAGTTAAAGAGTCCATTCCTCCCAATATATTTAAAGTAGTTGTTTTACCGGCGCCTGATGGTCCTAAAATTACAACAAGCTCACCTTCTTCAATTTGAAAGCTTGCACCATCTAAAGCATTTATATTTATTTCACCCATGTTATAGGTTTTATAAACATCCTTAAATTCAATGTATGGCATGATATCAGCTCCTTTATATCTATTTTAACAAATTTCGACATAGAATTACATATATAAAAGAAAAAAGTAAGTATTTATGTGCTTTATACCTACTTCTTCCATTATCTTTAATTAATCCTCATATCCATTTGGATTGTTTTTTTGCCAGTTCCAATGGTCTCTTGCCATATCATTTATATCATATTCAGCCTTAAAACCTAATTCCTTATAAGCCTTATCAACCTTAGTATAATTTGCTCTAACGTCTCCTGCTCTACGTCCTACAACCTTATGCGGAATAGGTGCGCCATAAGCTCGTTCAAATGCATGCAACACATCATACACTGTTGATCCTGTACCTGTACCTAGATTATAAATAACAAGCCCTGGATTTTCTAAAAGCTTTTTAATTGTTAGAACATGGCCGCGCGCTAAATCACAAACATGAATATAGTCTCTTATGCATGTGCCATCCTTAGTATCGTAATCATCGCCAAAAATGTTTAAGCATTCTCTTTTGCCAATCATAACTTGAGTAATATATGGTGCTAAATTGTTAGGAATTCCATTTGGATCTTCTCCAATTAAACCACTTGGATGTGCCCCAATTGGATTAAAATACCTTAACAATGCAATATTGAAACGATTATCAGCATGATATAAATCCATAAGTATTTGTTCAATAAAAAGCTTTGTTGTACCATATGGATTAGTAGTACCACCAGTTTTAAACGTTTCATCAACTGGTACACTCTCTGGGTCACCATATACGGTCGCACTTGATGAGAAAATAAAATTAAAGCATTCGTATTTTTGCATTACCATTAATAAATTAACAGCTCCAGCTATATTGTTTTGATAATATTCAAGTGGCTTCTTAACTGATTCTCCTACTGCCTTTAAACCTGCAAAATTAATAACACAATCAAAATGATGAGAAGAAAATACCTCTTCAAGCTTAGCTCTATCTAAAATATCGCCTTCAATAAACTCTAATTCTTTTCCTGTAATTTGTTTTACTCTTTTAACAGATTCTGGTTTAGAATTAGATAAATTATCGTATACTACAACTTCATAACCATTATTTAGTAATTCTACACACGTATGAGAGCCTATATATCCCGCACCACCAGTAACTAAAATTTTCATTAATCTCGCTTCCTTTTTAACGAATTAATTCTATCATACATCAATTAAATTGTAAATATTTGAATTTCCCCAAGATAGTACCACTACTTGTATTATTACTATCATTCTTAAGGCCCAATTATTAACGTTTGTTTAATTATCAGTCTTTATTTTCCAAATGCTCATTGCATTGATACGTTAATCGTCCTTCATATTATTTAATAATAATAATAAAATTACTATATTTATATAATATGATTAAGCCTAAACATAATATGATTAAGCCTAAACATAGTATTTACTCCCAATTCGTAAAGTGTTATAATCTTCATAAATGGAGGACATTATGGAATATATTTATAATAAAAGATTGGAACATTGTAAACCATCAAAAATTCGTGAATTCAATACAATAGCTACTAAGCTAAATGCAAAATATAAATTAACCCTTGGTGAACCCGATTTTAACACTCCAGATAATATTAAAGAAGCTGCCAAGGCTGCACTTGATAAAGATTTAACAAGATATGCCCCAACAGTAGGTAACAAGTCGTTAATAGAAGCTGTATGTAGTTTTGAAAAAAGAGTAAATAAGGTTAACTATACTCCTGATGAGGTGTTAATCACATCTGGTTCAACTGAGGCTTTAACAGCCGCCTTATTCACTATCTTAAATGATGATGATGAAGTAATTGTACCTATTCCTTGTTACGCACTATATGAACCTGTTATTTCATATTGTAATGCTAAAATGATTGCCCTAGATACAAGACCAAGCTTTCAAATATCAAAGGATAAACTAAAATCATTAATTAACAATAAAACGAAAGCTATATTGCTTACTTCTCCTAATAACCCAACAGGTACAATTTACGATGATGAGACACTTAAAAATATCTATGAAATTGTAAAGGGTACAAACATTTTAGTACTTCTTGATAATTGTTACGACCAATTAATATACGAAGAAAGACGTTTAGGATTTTCCAAATACCAAGATATTCGTGATCAAATCATTGTATGCCAAAGCTTCTCTAAGCCATATGCAATGACAGGTTGGAGATTAGGATATATGCTTGGTAACAAGGAATTGCTTGATAAAATATCAATCATTCACCAATATATGGTTGTATGTATTAATACATTTGTTCAAGAGGCAGGGGTTGAAGCATTAAACTTTGATCCAACACCATTCGTTGAGTCATATCGAAAAAGACGCGATTATGTCTATGATAGACTTATCAATATGGGCCTTGAGGTTAACAAGCCAGAGGGAGCATTTTATATTTTCCCTAAAATTTCAGAATTTGGTATGTCAAGCTTCGATTTTTGTTTAAACCTAGTTAAGGAAAAAAGTGTTGCACTTATTCCTGGAGATTGTTTCTTAACAGATGACTATGTAAGAATATCTTATTGTGTCGATAATGACACCATAGTTAACGCTATGGATTTACTTGAAGAATATATTAATGAGCTAAGAAGAAAGTAACGCTTCTTATTCTCTACATATTAGTTGTATATAATAAAAGAATCTGTGTAAAATGCAGATTCTTTTATTAATTATTTACATAAATATATCATTCAAGGTATTATATTTTCCGCCTATTTTAGCAATAACTATTACTTTATAAATTATTCTGAGAATTTAAAGTTACCAATATTACTTATAAATCTAGTAAATGAATCATTATTAATCAGTTTAGAAGCTCCTAAAGCAATTAAGCTTATAAGTGAAGACACAAGAGCAATATCTGGTTGCATATGAATAAATTTTTCATTAATAATTATTATTATCGCTATTAATACAAATATAATTAAGAAATACTCCATTATTCCCATATAAAACACTTCTTTTCTCGTAACAATTAAAATACATTTTTATAAAAAAACTACATATTTTATATCTTTATAGCTAATTCTAGTCCATAATTACCACAAATTTTACATAAAACAAAAAATATGCAAATCGTAGTGATTTGCATATATTTATTACTTCTTTAGCAATAATTCTGTTACAAGATTTGTAAACTCAAGTGGATTATCAAGTGGCATTCCTTCCATTAATAATGCCTCGCCATATAATACTTTAGCATATTTATTAATAGATTCCTTATCTGCTTTATATGCTTCTTTTAATGCATTAAAGATTTCATGGTTAGGATTAATTTCAAGTATTCTTTCTGCTTTAATTTTTCCATTTGAATCAGCTTGAGCATTTAAAACCTTCTCCATTTCAAATGATAGATTATCTCCTGCTCTTAGACAAACAGCAGAATCTGTTAAGCGTTTAGATACAACAACATCCTTAACATCAGGTAAAGCCTTCTTTAAATCCTCAAATAAGTCTTTATTATCATCTTGAACCTTATCTAAAGCCTTTGCCTCTTCTTCATCCATCAAGCCAAGATCTCCTTGGTTAATTGATTTGAATTCATGATCCTTATATGAATGCATTACCTGTAGCATAAATTCATCAACATGGTCTGTTAGAACAAGAACATCGTAGCCTTTTTTCTTTAATATTTCAATTTGAGGAAGACCTAAAACTGCATCCTTATTCTTTGCAGATGCAAAGTAAATATCCTTTTGGCCTTCTGGCATATGCTCTACATATTCCTCAAGTGTTACAAGCTTATCATTTGAAATTGTACTAAACAAAATTAAATCTTGAAGCTTATCCTTTTTAGCACCATAATCCTCATAAACACCATATTTTAAATTAATTCCGTAGTTTTTAAAGAATTCCTCATATTTTTCACGTTCGTTATTTAAAGATTTTGTTAATTCAGATAAAACCTTCTTTTCAAGTGAACTAGCAATTTTTTGAATTGTTCTATCATCCTGTAGCATTTCACGAGAAATATTAAGTGATAAATCTGATGAGTCTACAAGTCCCTTAATAAATCTTAAATAATCAGGTACAAGCTCCTTACATTTATCTAAAATAAATACGCCCTTTGTATATAACTGTAATCCTTTTTCATATTTTTCATTATATAAATCAAAAGGAGCCTTCTTTGGAATAAAGATAATTGAATTATAAGTGACATTACCCTCTACATTTGTAAATATTGTATATAAAGGATCCTGCCAATCCATGAACTTTTGTTTATAAAATTCGTTTAATTCTTCATCTTTAACATCAGCCTTATTCTTCTTCCAAAGAGGAATCATGGAGTTAACAGTCTCAAGAACCTGCTCCTCTTCTTCCTTCTCGTTTCCTTTTTCATCTTTTTCACCCGTAGGCTTAAATTTTGTTACCCATGTTTTAATTGGATATCTAACATAATCAGAATATTTCTTAATTAATTCCTTTAAGCGATATTCCTCAAGATATTCATCATAATTATCATCCTCAGTATTTTCTCTTAAATGTAATACAATCTTTGAACCATCATCAGTTTTATCACATTTTTCAATAGAATAATCCTCAAGACCTGATGATTTAAATAAATATCCTTGCTCTTCATTTGCTGACTTAGTATAAACCTCAACATTATCAGCTACCATGAATGCACTATAAAATCCTACTCCAAATTGACCAATAATATCTATAGCATCTGTATTATTACCATCTGCATTGATTTTTTCCATAAATTCCTTTGAGCCTGATTTAGCAATTGTACCAAGATTATTTTTAATCTCATCAAGTGTCATACCGATACCATTATCAGTAATTGTTATTGTACGATCCTTCTTAGAAGCCTCAACTAATATTTCATAATCATGTGGCTTGATATTTTGATTTGTAAGAGATTCAAAATGACGCTTATCAATCGCATCACTTGCATTAGATATCAATTCACGAAGGAATATTTCCTTATGTGTGTAAATTGAATTAATCATCATATCAAGTAGTTTTTTTGTTTCTGTTTTAAATTTATAATTTTGTGCCATATTTTTTCCTCCTCATTTATTAACAATGTTATTATAGTCCTTATTTTTGGCACTGTCAATAATTGAGTGCTAATTATTTTATTTTTTTTGAAAACGTTTTATTATAGGCTCATTAAGTTGTATTTAAATTTCAAGAGTGCTAAAATATAAACTTGTTAGGAGATTGATTGTTATGTTTTTGGATTTAGAAATCAAAGTAATTAGTTTACTTCTCCCACTTGCATTAATCTTAGTTGTATCTAAGTTATTGCAAATAGGCTGTAAAAGAATTAAGCTTCCTCAAGTAGTTGGTATGTTGCTTGCAGGTATTATTATAGGATTTGTCGATAAAATCCCATTTATTAGTTTACTTGATGATTCCGCAAGAGCCGGACTTAAATTCTTAGCAGAAATCGGAGTAATTCTTATTATGTTTAGTGCAGGATTGGGTACAAACCTAAGAACCGTTAAGGAATCAGGTATATCCGCAATCGTTGTAACTATAATGGGAGTTTTTGTCCCACTAGGGCTTGGATTTTTAGTCGCAGGCTTATTTAATGGATTTAGTGGAAATGTTGTCGTCCATGGAACCGAAATATCTAAAGTTTGGTCAAATCTGTTTTATGGTGTTATTTTGACCGCAACCTCTGTATCTGTAGCTACACTTAAAGAGCTTCATAGACTTAACGGAAAAGTTGGAACAATTGTTATGTCCGCAGCTATTATTGATGATATCGTTGGTGTGGTTATTCTTTCATTAATATTATCATTGTCTGGTTCTGCAGCACAGAGTGAAAAAACCTTAGGAAGTCTTATGTTTAGCAATAACATTGTTGCAGTTATCGTTAATGTTATATTATTCTTCGCCTTCACTATTGGGCTTGGCATTGGAGTTCATTATTATTTCAAGAGTTTAAATAAAAGAAGACCCCATACAAGACGTATTCCACTATTTGGTTTAGCATTTGCCTTTTTTATGGCCTACGCATCCGAAAAAATCTTCGGAGTTGCCGAAATCACAGGTGCATTTTTCGCAGGTCTTGCCCTTTCTGGTATTGGACGTCACATCAACCCAGCTCACGACGCATTAAAAGATGATACTTCCGATTATATCGAACGTAAAAGTGATGTTTTATCATATCTTATTTTTAGTCCCATCTTCTTTGCAAACGTTGGTATCTCAACTGATTTTTCTGGTATTAAGGTAGAAATGCTAGGCTTTGGTGCATGCTTTATTCTTGCAGGACTTTTAGGTAAAGTATTGGGCTGTGGCTTGGGTGCAAAAATAACAGGCAATAATTGCAAGGATTCATTTAGAATTGGTCTTGGTATGATGGCAAGAGCTGAGGTTGCATTGATTTGTGCGAACAAAGGAATAGCTGCTGGTTTAGTAGACCCTGGCATGTCAGCATTCATCGTAGTAATGATTATTATTTCTTCATTCGTTACGCCTCTTCTTCTTAAGC
>CAMEKY010000042.1 GCA_945921565.1 uncultured Clostridium sp.
TATTACATGGAGCTTCTTCTGTTGTTCCTGAATATGTCAAAATTCTTGAGGAAAATGGTGGACAAATGCCAAACGCAATTGGTGTTCCTGAGGATATGCTAAGAGAATCAGCTACAATGGCTGTATGTAAAATCAACATTGATTCAGATATTCGTCTTGCATGTACAGCTATGGTTCGTAAGCATTTTAATGAGCATCCTGATCATTTTGACCCTCGTCAATACCTGACAGATGCTCGTCAAGCAGTTCATGATATGGTTGCACATAAGATTAAAGCAGTGCTAGGATCTGAAAATAAAGCATAAATTCAAAGATTGTGGGATCGATAACATCCACAATCTTTTTTCATATAAAAAAAGAATCATCATATAATTAAATGGTGATAATTTTGGAAATAAAAATAACTAGTCTTGAAGAAATGGAAATTCAAGGAATTAAGAAAATAGTTGAAATAACCCCTAAAAAAGCATGTCTAGAGCTAGATAATACTCCTCTTGAAATTTTAGGTGAAGGCTTAGAGCTTATTCAAATCAACAACGAAAACAACAAAATAAAAATAAAAGGGAAAATCCACTCTGTTCAATTAAGCAAAACAAGTCCAAAGAACGATAGCTTCTTTAAAAAATTATTTTCTTAATGATTGAATATAAATATCTACTTCTGCACATCCTTTTCGGTTATATTCTTTCTTTTTTTTATAAGCTTCTTATTTTCAAGAAAAGAACGATATCAAAGGATATTCTTTTTACTTTAATCTATATTTTTATATATGTAAAATATATATGCTCAATATGTATAGTAAATGGATATTTAATCGCTATATTGATTATATCATTTATTCTTTTTTCCCTAAAATTTAATTATATAAAAATACTTGACCCCTTTTACAATTTAATATTTCATATTAAAAAGGCAATTTTTTATATTCTAACTCCTCCTATCGTGAAACATTGTGCAAGTAAAATCAAGGCCAAAATCAAGCTTTATCGTTACTACAAAAAATACCCACACAAGAAAAAAAGTCCACTCGAGCTCTTTTAACTTAAAAACAATCATTATTTAACCAATAAATAGCATTATTCCACTATTATTTTCATTAAACTTATGATATAATGAGTTGTAAAAAAACGGAGGTTATTATCGTGGAAAAGTTATCAGAACAAGAAATTATAAGAAGAGATAAATTAAGCAAATATAAAGAATTAGGAATTGATCCTTTTGGTCAAAAATTTGAAGCTGCTGCTCATAGTACTGAGATTAAAGAACAATTTAAGGATATGACTCATGAGGAGCTTGAAGAGCATGCGTATCCTACTAGCGTTGCAGGCCGTATAATGTTTATTCGTAAAATGGGTAAAGCCTCATTCTTTGCTATCCAAGATAAAATGGGCTTTATTCAGGTATATATTAGAAAAGATGTTGTTGGTGAAGATCAATATAATTTATTTAAGCTAGCCGATATCGGTGATATTGTTGGAGTAAATGGAAATGTTATGCGTACACAAACTGGTGAAATAACAGTTAAGTGTACAAAATATACCCACCTAGTTAAGGCATTAAGACCACTTCCTGAAAAATTCCATGGTCTTACTGATGTTGAGGAAAGATATCGTCGTCGTTATCTTGATTTAATTATGAACGAGGAAGCAAAGCGTGTTGCAATTCTTCGTCCAAGGATTATTCGTTCTATGCAGCAATATTTCGATAATCAAGGCTTTATTGAGGTGGAAACTCCAGTTCTTCAAAACATTCAAGGTGGTGCAACTGCAAGACCATTCATAACTCATCACAATGCACTAGATGCAGACTTCTACTTACGTATCGCAACTGAGCTTCATTTAAAGAGACTTCTTGTTGGAGGCCTTGAAAGAGTTTATGAAATTGGTCGTATCTTCCGTAATGAAGGTATGGATAGAACCCATAACCCTGAATTTACTACAGTTGAGCTTTACCAAGCATTTGGCGATTTATCTAGTATGATGAGCCTATGCGAAGGAGTAATTAGAAATGCAGCAGTTAATGTAATTGGAAAAACCGAATTCAAAAATCCATTTAATCCTGAAGGTGAATTAATTGATGTAGCTAAACCATTTAGAGTAGTAACTATGTGTGATCTAATAAAAGAAAAAACTGGGGTTGATTTTAAGAATAATAATTATACTATTGAAGAAGCAATCGCAATTGCTAAAGAGCACAATGTCCCAGTTGAAAAGCACTTCACTGTTGGCCATGTAATTAATGCCTTCTTCGAAGAATATTGCGAGGCTACATTAATTCAACCAACATTCCTATGTGGTCATCCAATTGAGATTTCTCCTCTTACTAAAAAGGATCCTACAGACCCACGCTTTGTACAAAGATTTGAATTATTTATTGGTGGTAAGGAATTTGCGAATGCTTACACAGAGCTTAATGACCCAATCGATCAAAAAGAAAGATTCATCGAACAGCTTAAGGAAAAGGAAGCTGGAAATGATGAGGCTAATGAAATGGATACTGACTTTGTTGAGTCATTAGAATACGGTATGCCACCAGCTGGTGGAATCGGTATTGGTGTTGATAGATTGGTTATCTTCCTAACTGAGTCAACGACAATCCGTGATGTTATCCTATTCCCACAAATGAAAACTAGATAATAGGTGAGCCTATGGACGTTTATACAGATTATGCCAACTGGAAATTTGAAAATTACGAGCTTATTAATGTACTTATTAAATTAAAATCAAAAATAATATCTCGTTTTTCTCATACAGTTCTTGTTGTAGATTATTTATATAATAAACGTGTCAAGGATGGTAATTTAGATCCCGATTTGGAGATATTCTTCGAAACGGGATTTAATTATATCCACGACCATTTTATGACAATCAATACAATTTTAAAAAGTGAATATCGCGGTAATATTCAAGAAATGAATAAAAATGCTAAAACAATTAATTTACTTCTTTATGTTGAAGACTTTATTAATGAATTGCTAGAAAAACCAAATTATGATCAAAAGGATTATGATAAATTATCAAAATTTGAAGATACTGTTAACGAATATATTGAAAGTCACAAAGAAATACCAGATGAATACTTTGGTATTCTAGATGATATAACTTGTACAATTTTTGAAAATTATCAAGGAATTAATGAAATTATGTATGAAGTGGCACTAGACCTTGATTTAATCCAGGATAATGACGAATTTGATGATGTAGATGCCATATTTGGGAAAATGGAGAAATATGATTCGTAAGGCAACAATACATGATTTAGATTCATGCTATAGATGCATAATAGATGCAAAAAAATATTTAAAAGAATCTGGCTCAACTCAATGGAATGATCCAAACGATGATTATCCCAATAAAGATACTATTTTAAATGATATAACAAATGGTAATTGCTATCTTTATGAAGACAATAACGAGGTTCTTGGAATATGTACCTATATTATTGGTGTGGACGAAAACTACAATCAAATAGATGGATATTGGTTATCTAACCAAAAACCATATCTAACAATCCATAGAATTGCATTAAGAAGCGACATGCATAAAAAAGGTATTGCTCAAGCATTAATCGACTTTGGAATTAAAATGATTAAGGAACACAATCTTCCTTCAATTAAAGTAGATACGCATATCTTAAATATTCCAATGCAAAAGCTTCTTGAACATAAAGGATTTAAACGTTGTGGTGAAATAACGCTTTTAAGAGCAGATTTCGATAACAAACGCGAAGCTTACGAATTTTTGGGCTAAGGCAATACACTTGACAATAACATATTATTTTGTTAAAATAATATCCGTAATAGGGGCAAAGCTAAAGAAATTTAGTGACGCAAAGCTATAGGGTCTGAAAAGATAGCCAGTTGCAATTTTTATGCACTGGCTTTTTTGTTATTTTAAGAAAGGAGATACATATGAAAAAGTATATAAAATTAATATCTTGTATTTTAGCTTTATGTCTTAATCTAGCTGTACTAGTTGTAGCTATATATGGTTGGTTCATATCTAATAAAAATGTATCTTCTTCTATAAGTGGAATGGTAGAATCCTCTACAGATTGTGTTTTAGAGTTTAATTTTTTTGATGCAAAATCAGTTTCATATAATCCAAATGGCCAAGCTACATATACCTTTGATTTAAGTACAAAGACAACTAGCACAATGAACGCCTATGATCAGTTAGGTAGTAAACTAACAGGTAAGCTGTTAGAAATAACATTTAAAGATGAAATTAATCACAAGGTGACAGTAAACACTAGCACAAAAGCTTATCTTGGTGCTACAATTAAAGATAAGGATAATAATTTTTGTTTTAAAAAAGAAAATAATCCTTTAAGTAGTGTGATCATGTTTCAATACGTTTCAAGTCCAATTATTACTGGAGATGAACTAACTGCAACGATGGATTCTACTTCATCCTTTGTAACAGATTTAGAAAATAACACATGGGAATCTGAATTAACATTAACTACTTCTAGTAGTAACAAGGCATATATCGTACTAGATTATTTTGAAGCTTCAATTGAAAACCTATACACCTTAAATATCGGTAATCCTGCCCTAGATTCAGAGGGTAATATATCATATTCATGTGACTTTGTAGTCAGAGTTAGCTAATTTTTAAATGAATGGTGGTGAGCTTATGAAAAAAATAATATTATCAATTATTGGTACAATAATTATCATTACAACAACAATAGTTTCAACTTTTGCGTGGTTCATAAGCTATAGCCAAGTGGACCCTGATGTAACAGGCTATTCAGCAGCTGCTTATTTTGCAAGCGGGGACGGATTAACTGAAGGAACTGCATTTGAGATTACTTCTCCTCGTCATCTATATAATCTTGCGTGGCTACAGTATTTAGGAAAGTTTAATACTAATACTAATGGTGTATTAAATAAACAAT
Source organism: uncultured Clostridium sp. (assembly GCA_945921565.1). GTDB lineage: Bacteria > Bacillota_I > Bacilli_A > Acholeplasmatales > Anaeroplasmataceae > CAG-307. The sequence continues at coordinate 4,903 of CAMEKY010000042.1, forward strand.
ATTACTTTAAAATTACTAAAGATGTTGATATGACAGGTTATGCTATTCCTCCTATTGGTACATCGCAATATCCTTTTGTTGGATTTTTAAACGGCAATAATAAGGTTATATCAAACGTGAATGTTTATAACGACATTAGCAATATAAAATTCCACCCTACTGTTGTAAGCACAATTGAAAACTGCAATATAATGGGTCTTTTTGGAATTATTGGTAATTACAATGAAATCTATTCTTCTCCATACTTAAAAAATACCGTCCAAAATATATATGTAAACAATATAGCAGTTACATCCTCCTTAACTAATACAATGTTAGGAATCTTTGCTGGATACGTTTCTGGAGGATCTATAATTTCAACAATCGGTATTCACTATTCTAGCCTTCACCTAGCCTCAAGCTCTACTCCATATATTGGTGAATCATTATCACAATACGCTCTTATTGGTGATTATGATGAATCTTCTGTTAATTGGGAAGACAAACCAGGTGGTGGAGGATATAAAGGTTGGGGTTCAAGTATAAATATGGAGCTTTTATACACTCGTTGTGATTTAATGTATCAAACAAGAGGAAAATCTTTTAAAGCATTTAATGCGAGTGGTTTTGAAAAAATTCAAAACGGCTTAGAAAATGGATATCAATTGAAAGGAGCCAATCATTATATGCCACTTCGTGTTACTAATGAATTAACCACAGATTATTATACTAATAACACTTCAGAAATTACAGATATGACTAACAATCCTGGATATATTGTTGGAAACACTTCTGGAGGCTCTAAGATTGAATTCTCAAAAACACCAGTAGCTGATGTACTAACCAACAATGATAATAATAAAGCTAACAATTCTTCTGGAGGTACAGGAATAACATATGAATCCGATGGGACAACAGTTAAGGATGTAATGATTTGGACAAAACAAAATTCTGATAGTAATAACTCAGGATGTATCTTAGCAGATAATATATATGGCACAGGAGGAACATTACAATCAAAAAACTATGCCAAGGTTAAATCCTATGTTATAGACCAAATTAACAGTGGTGATGGATCACTATATAATCTTTCATTTACAGGAAATAAACCCGACCAAAATGATGTTATTACAATTCCAACTGCGGTTATCTATGGAACTACTTACACTAATTATAAAATACCTGCAAGAACAATCTCGTTTGATGCTTATTCTGATGGTTATATATGTATTGTTGGATTAACCTATGGTCGAGACTGGTCATCCTTATTCAACATTTATTCATATACAATAAGTGGCTCAACAACACCACTAACAGGTATTTCTAATGTCTATGCTAAGGCTCCAGACGGAAGTGGTAATATAGACATTTCATATAGTGGAGGAGCCGATTATAATTTATACTATAGTTCTTCTTGGAGTCAATTGCCAAGAGGAAAACTATTCTATTATGAAATTCCTATTAGGAGTGGTACTCATTATGTCATTGCAAATTCAAACAATAGTGACTGCTTAAAGATTGTTTATCTTGACTTAGGTCAAAATGGTAACGAAAGTGAGGAAAAAGAATCCACAATTTCTGGAATTGACTTTGTTTACGCAACAGATTCTACTGAAAACGGATTTTCTGAAATATCTGAAGAATTTTCTAGTGCAGTTTATTTCACAATTACTGGCGAATCAACAAAACAACTAGGCTTTTACTTTAGACGTAGGAATACTACATCTGATAAAAAGGTATTATATTACGCAACAGATTCTTTATTAATAACACCAAATGATGCAGGTCTTGTATCAATCGCAACCGATAATACTTGTACAACTGCTACATCTTAATTACAAAAAAACAGACTATGTTCATTTCTTTAAAATGATTCCATAGTCTGTTTTATTTTACTATCTTATTCTTACTTTAAAATACTAGCTAAATACTCCTTAACTGGAGAATCCTTTGCATTTTTAAAGTATAAATCCTTAAATGTAGGACGATCAATAGCTCCTAGTAATAATTCTTGATCAATATCCTTTAAGATATCCACTAAAGGACGATAAGTTGATTCTTTAACCTTATCTAAAATCTTCTTATTTCTTTGTTCAGGCTCACGACGTTCAGCGGGATACCCCATACCACGTTCTCCTGAAAATAGGTTAGTAAAGCAATACTTAAGGTTTAATTCAGCACCCCAGCCAAAGCCTTTTGCAAATGGCATTGCAATACAGTTTCCGTCATTAATTTGACCAAACATATATGCATCAGATGGATCAACAACTAAACCACATAGTACCTTAGGGAATGAGTTACATGCAAGCATAGCACCAGCACCTGTACCACATCCAGTTACAACAAAATCTACTACTCCTTCACCAAGTAATATACCTGCAAGAATACCATTTTGAACATATGTTAAAGCTTTATCTTCGGCACCTAGCATACCAATGTTACAAACTTCATGGCCCATAGGTTCAACTACAGATTTTAAAGTATTATATACTAATTCATTTTTAGCTGCTTGACTATTTTCATTAATTAACGCAATTTTCATTTTTATTCCTCCTCAATTGACACATTGCGATTCTCAACAGATGTTGAAAAAACTATTTGGGTAGATGTAGACCCAAATCTTTGAAGTTGTCCAATAAATTGATCTAACTCCTGAGTATTCTTAAATGCTACTTTAATTAACATTGAATACTTTCCTGTTACACAATCACATTCAAGCACATTCTTACATGATTGAATAAAAGGATAAAATGTTGGTTTTAATTTAGGATCCATTTCCAAATTAATATAAGCTTTAATTAAATAACCTAGACTAGCATTATTTATTCTTGCAGTATACCCTAAAATAACGCCTTGTTCTTCAAGCTTTTCAATTCTTGTTTTTACTGCTGGAGCTGATAAAAAAACAATATCTGTTAGTTCTTTTATTGAAACTCTAGCATTCTTGTTAAGTTCCTTAATAATTAGCTTATCAATTTCATCCATGATAAATTACCTCTTTACATCTTACATCTATATTATACCAAAAATAGAACTTATAACAAGGCTAAAAAAATAAAATTGCAGGAAAAATCCTGCATTGATTTTATATTATTTCGCAAACATAATTTTCTCATTTTTAAATAACTGAGCAATCAGTAAAACTCCTAAGCCAGTATAAGCTACATTGCATATTAATGTGATAATTAATCCACCTACTGATGCCGAATGACTAAATAATCCAATTAAAGATTGTAGCGTATTGTATATAGGTATGAAATATAATCCTACATTAGTTGTAGCCTTAGTTGCCATAAATGATGTAATTCCTATAGCCATTACAAGAATGGTACCAACAGCCGCATATGATGAAGCCTCTTTTACACTCTTAGCTAATGCTGAAATAATTGTAACAAGCACTACAAAGAATACGTCGCAAGCTAAAATGATTAATAGCATTAATACATATTCATTAATACCATATCCTCCTAAAGCTAAATCAGTACCAGCAAGCTTAGGGAATGATAATACAAGTCCTAAAAATGATGATAATGATGATACAACAGCAGCTAACGTTAATGCGATTAATTTACCTATAACAATATTAGATCTTTTTACAGGAGTAATTAATAATGTAGCTATTGTACCACGTTCTTTTTCACCAGCTATTGAATCAGCACATACAGACATACATCCACTATATAGTAATACAATTAATAGGAATGGCAACATCATTGTTAATACCTTAGTCATTGTATCCTCTTTAGTTGCAGTATCTGGATTCATTCCACTTCTATTGATATCAAACAAATTAGCCTCTGTAGCCTCGTATTGATTTAAGGCATTAATATAATAAGTATACAAATAATTAGATTCATCCTTTGTTGAGTTATAATAAATTTCAACATTAGGAATGTTATCTTGACCACCTTGAACTACAAAGCCTTCATCAAACTCAATATATAAGTCAATCTCCTTATTTTCAAGCTTCTTAATAGCTTCATCCTTGCTTAATTCATCAAATGAAACGTTCCATCCCTCAACGTTTAAAAAGCTTTTTATAGTAGAGTTTTCTGGTTCATTTACTAATACTACCTTAAAATCTGTATATTCTTCATTTGCTTTATCGTTGATAATATTACCCATAAAGGTATAAATAAGAAAAATTAATAATCCAGGTAATATTAGCCCCATTAACACTCTCTTATCAGTAAAGAATCTTTTTAATTCCTTTTTAGCAATAATCAATATTGATTTCATCTGCTTACCTCCTCATATAATCTAAAGAATTCTTCTTCTAGACTACCATTTTGTGTTAAATTTTGAAGATCATCAGATTTAATCATCTGTCCGTTAATTATAATACCAACTCGATCACATAGCTTTTCAACAAGTGAGAAAATATGAGTTGATAAAATAATTGTCTTCCCCTCTTCCTTAAGAGTTGACAAGAAATCAGTTACAACTTTAGCAGCGATTACGTCAAGTCCATTTGTAGGTTCATCAAAAATTATAATATCAGGATCATGAGCAATAGATATAATCAAAGATGCTTTTTGCTTCATACCTGTTGATAAATCACCAATCTTAACCTCTCTATACTCATTTATTCCAAAGATATTGAATAACCTTTCTTTTCTTTTTTGAGCCACATTAGGATCAATTCCATGTAAATTAGCAAAATAGTCAAACATATAGCTTGGAGTAAAGAAATCCTCAAGCTTTAGCTCACTTGTTAAAAATCCAATCCTTTTACGAATCTCATCAGGTTTATTGACCACACTTATTCCGTCAATAAACACATCTCCTTTATCTGGCTTTATTAGTGATGCAATAATACGTAAGGTTGTAGTCTTTCCTGCACCATTTGGCCCTAAAAGGCCATAGATTTCTCCTTTGTAAGCCTTAAAGGATAAATCATTCACCGCAACCTTAATTGGATTTGTATCGCCAGAAATCTTCATTTGTTTTTTCGATAATTTAAATGTTTTAGAAATATTCTGAACTAATAATACCTCTTCCATATATAATAAACCTCCCTTAAATTGTTGCGAAACATTCGTTTTGCAACAAGCGTTTTTATTATAAAATGTTTTATTACCTTTGTCAATAATTTGACCACATATACACATTATGATACATAAAATATTATGTATCTTGCATTAGAACAATAGTATTTTTATTAGTAAATAAGAAAAAGATGCAACCACCTGTTTTAATCTAGCAATCACATCTTATAATTAGTCTATTATTTTTTTAATGCAGCACTTATTAAACCCTTAAATAGTGGATGAGCTTTATAAGGCCTAGATAAGAATTCTGGATGGAATTGACAAGCAATGAAATAAGGATGATTTCTTATTTCTACTATTTCAACTAAATTAGTTGTTGGGTTTATTCCTGAAGCCTTTAATTCTTTCTCCTCTAATATATATCTAAATTTATTATTAAATTCATAACGATGACGGTGTCTTTCCTGAATATCAGAGGAATTATATAACTCTTTTGCTAAGCTATTATCTTCTAAATGACAATCATATAATCCCAAACGAAGCGTGCCACCTAAATTAATTCCTTCATATTGATTAGGTAGATAATCAATAATCGGATGAGTAGTATTTGGGTTAAGCTCTGATGAGGCAGCATCTTCAATTCCAAAAACATTTCTTGCATATTCAATACATGCAAGCTGCATACCGAAGCAAATTCCTAAGAATGGAATCTTGTTTTCTCTTGCATATCTGATTGCAGAAATCTTTCCTTCGCTTCCTCTTTCACCAAATCCACCAGGAACCAAGATACCATCAGCAGCTTTTAAATATTCCATAGCATTATCATCGTTTAAATCCTCTGCTTGAATATAGTCAATCTTTACATGGCATCCATTTGCATATCCTGCGGCCTTTAAAGCCTCTACAACTGAAATATATGCATCATGTAATGAAACATATTTTCCTACTAAAGCAATATTAACTTCGCCTTTTAAATTGCGAATAGTATCAATCATATTATTCCATTCTGTCATATCTGCTTCTTTACATTCAAGTCCAAAATGTTTAACAATGAAATCATCTACATGTTGATCGTGTAAATTGTTTGCAACCTCATATAAAATAGGTGCATCTACGCATTCAATTACAGCTTCTTTTCTAACATCGCAGAAGCAAGCAATTTTTTCCTTTTGTGATTCACTCATAGGAATCTCAGTACGAAGTACTATCATATCTGGTTGAATACCAAGACCTCTTAGTTCCTTAACAGAATGTTGAGTAGGCTTTGTTTTTAGTTCATCTGCAGCCTTTAAATAAGGTACTAAAGTGTTATGTACATATAATGTGTTATTGTATCCAAAATCTCTTCTGGCTTGACGAATGGCCTCTAAAAAAGGAAGAGATTCAATATCACCTACTGTACCACCAATTTCAGTTATAACAACATCGGCCCCACTAACCTCTGCTGCACTAATCAGCTTTGATTTAATCTCATTTGTTATGTGAGGAATTACTTGAACAGTCGCTCCTGCATATGCTCCCTTACGTTCCTTCTCGATTACACTTGAATAGATTCTGCCTGTTGTAATGTTTGAATCTTGAGTTAATCTTTCATCGATAAATCTTTCATAGTGTCCTAAATCCAAATCTGTTTCTGCACCGTCATCTGTTACATATACCTCGCCATGCTGATATGGTGACATTGTACCTGGGTCAACATTAATATATGGGTCAAATTTTTGCATAAATACCTTTAATCCACGATTTTTAAGTAGACGTCCGATTGATGAAGCAGCTATACCTTTTCCTAGTGATGATACTACTCCACCAGTTACAAAGATAAATTTAGTTTCTTTTTTCATAAAACAACCTCCAAATTTCCATAGCTTATATAAAAAAATAAAAAAGTCCTTCTTTCAGGAAGAACTTTAGAGTGCCCTTATAAATTATACTATAGTCATGTTTTAAAATCAATCACAAAATTAACTATTTGAATGAACCGAAAATTTTTGTAAAAATATAACAAATATAGAGGATTATATGAATGAGGAAATTAAATATTACAGCAAGACAAGAGTTTAATAATTATCACGGTCAAATGTATATAAGATAATAATCGATGATGAAACAAAAATAATTACTCTAGGAATTTAAAGAATTCTTCAAGTGTAGTAATCCTTTTTCCATTGTAGCTTGGATTTGTATTTTTAAAATCAAACCAGACATTATCAATTCTGGCGTTTATAGCTCCTACTATATCTGAGGACATAGAGTCTCCCAACATAATGCAGTCTTCTTTATTAACATTTATATCTTTTAAAACATAGTTAAAGAAATTAGGATCGGGCTTAGTGTAGCCTATTTCTTCCGAAATATAGACCTTAGATAAATATTTTTTGATCCCACTATTATTTAGTCTTGTATTTTGGACTTCCGCAATTCCATTAGTTAGAGCGTATACTGGCATTATTTTTGTTATTCTCTCTAAAAATTCAATAGCTCCCGGCATAACGTATCCACCTTGCTTAAGCTTACTAAAATATAAATCATTTATTTCTTTTCCATTTGCGCTAATATTGAACATACCAAAGAATGTTTCCCATCTAGTTGTAATACATTCTTCTCTTGATATTTCATTTTTTTCAAGACGCTTCCAATTTGCTAAATTTATCTTTGAATATGTATTAATATTCTCCTCTGTTAATGGAATATTATATTTTTCCATTACTGGTTTAATAGCGTTATACTCGCATTTTGTAAAATCAAGAAGCGTATTATCTATATCAATTAATAAAGCCTTGTACATATTATTCACCAAAAATAGTATACCATTAATATTAAAAATTGCTAGATTTTACTCTAGCAATTTATTATTTTAATCTTCAAATGCAGGTACGTCAATATATGGTGGAACTACATCATATCCATAGAATTCACGAATGAAATATCCAGAGCCCTTAGTTAAGCTTCTTAAGTCATTAACATATTCCATAATTTCTGCTTCTGGGACTAATGCTGTTAGTTTTTGCTTACCAACAGAATTTACATCCATACCAATAATTCTACCTCTTCTTTGATTTAAGTCAGATAGTATTTCGCCAACATCATCGCTTGATGCAGTTACAACAATTTTTATAATTGGCTCAAGAATCACTGGATCTGCTTTTGGATAAGCATCCTTAAATGCTAAAATAGCCGCATTTTTAAATGAAACTTCATTGGAATCAACTGGATGATACTTACCATCAGTTAATACAGCATGAACACCGATTACTGGATATCCTTTTAATAAGCCCTTGTTACAAGCCTCAACAAAGCCCTTTTCAACGGCCGGGAAGTAACTTTTTGGTACTGCACCACCAAATACCTCTTCTGAGAATGAACTCTCATCTGCTGGTTCAAAGCGCATTTCTACAACTCCGTAAAATCCTGCGCCACCAGATTGCTTAATATACCTTCCACTACCAGTAGCTACCTTTTTAATTGTCTCACAATATCCTATCTTATAATCAGCTACATCAACACTTAACTTATATGCGTTTGCCATTTTTTCGAGAATATATGACAAATGCCCTGTTCCTAAAGTACCAAGTAATTGTTCCTTTGTTTTAGCATTACGCTTTAGCTCAATTGTTGGATCCTCAAGCATAAGCTTGGCTAAAACTGAGCTAATTTTATCCTCATCTGCCTTTGATTTAGGCTTTAAAGCCTTAAAATACACTGCAGTTGGATATTCAATATCTTTGTATACCACATGGCTCTTTGGACTACATAGAGTCATTGAATTAGTTAATCCATTTACCTTTGTTAAAGCACCAATGTCACCGGCATGAAGCATTTGAACAGGCTTAACTGTACCACCACATACAACCGCAAGTGATGAAACATCTAAAGTCTGATCAAGCTTTGGTACATAGATAGAATCTCCAACCTTAATAGTACCTGAATTAACCTTAAAAATACTTGTTACTCCTGAATATGGATCTACTATTGTTTTAAAGATAAATGCACTAAAAGGCTCATCATCTAATGTTTTTCTTAATACCGTATTTCCGTTATCATCAACACCCTCTAAAGGCTTTAAGTCAGAAGGATCAGGTAAATATGCGATTAACATATCTAAAAGTGTATGAAGACCGATTTTCTTTAGTGCCGAACCAACAACAACCGGAATTAAATCCCCATTTAGTACACCAACTCTTAAACCTTGACGGATTTCTTCTCTTGATAATTCTTCTCCTGCAAAGAATTTTTCCATTAATTCCTCGCTAGATTCCGCAACAGATTCTATCATACGATTATGTAATTCTAATACCTTTGCACGTTTATCTGGATAAATTTCGGCATCCTCACAGTTTTCTGTACTAGAGTTGTATTTACGAGCCTTAAGCTCAATAACATTAACAAATCCATCGAAATTATCCTCATGACCCATTGGATAGCAGAAAGGAATCACATTTTTACCAAAATTATCATATAAATCTTCTAAAATCTTTTCAAATACAACTCCTGGTTTATCCATTTTATTAACATAAATGATTGTTGGTATATTCTTACGCTTTAGCA